>NZ_CANMAB010000083.1:0-18933 GCF_947495635.1 uncultured Virgibacillus sp.
TTCTCTTTGAATGATATAAAGTAAACGGGAGAAAAACGGAGTAATTCTGAGATAATTTTAATTTATAGAGGGAGGTGTCTCCAAAGACAAAACATGAAGGGTGAACGATAAAATTATCCTCCCAGATAAATTAACTGTAGTTGGCTATCATAAAGAATTAAAAAACATCATCCATTAGTAATGAGTCAATGGGCGATAAATGCTTTTGTTCCGAATATGCGCAGATGCACATACTCCGTCCTCAGTGAAGTTACCTAAATCAGGTGAGTGGCCAGTCTTCAATGCAGATGGTGAATTATTTAATTAGCTGGTTTATGAATTTAGCAAATAGTATTTTAGTGGATGCATATCTTTTGAGCAGAAATTAATTATGGACTAAATGGATTAAGAAGGTTGTAGCTTGAAAGGGAGTTGCTTTTCTTGCATACATAGAAAATTAAACATAGTAGATAATCATAGCCGTAAGACAAATAGCAACTTTGGCAAGAAACCTCATTTGGATCCCTCCATACATGTATTATCTATAGCTTTAATTCAAGTATAAAGCAGCATTTTTAAGTATGTATGAAATGATGGTAAACAATGTGTAAAAAATGGATGAAAAATACACGTATTCATGAACATTTATCCCACATATAACTGGCAGTAAAACCCTCACTGATTGAATTTTCACTTTCATTCATAATTTTTTCTGAGCTTGTATAAATATATCCTTAAGGAGAGGTTGTGAATGAAATTAGTAGTCATCGTAGGTGTTCTTGTTTTTATTGGTCTTTTATTTGGAGGTTTCTTAGCATCGATTATGAAAATTATTTTTAACAAACAGACTGCAAATCTCTATCTGTTTGCTTCTGGTATACTTATAGGAATTGTAGTTTTCATGTTAGTTCCTGAGGCTATGGGTCATTATAATCGTTTAGGATTAATAATTGGAATTCTAGGTGGCGTATCCTTTATGTTATTTCTTGAAACCAATGTATTAAAATCTGTTAATAGTGACCAGCTGAGACCACGGATGATTTTAAGTTCGTTTTTTTTAATCATAGGAATTGTATTTCATAATCTGCCAGTTGGACTGATGGTAGGTATGGAATTAGATAGTGCTACCTGGTTGTTAGATGGAACACTATTAGGGCCATTTGTGATTCACCAGATACCTGAAGGAATGGCTTTATTTGTGTCTTTTTTAGCTTGGACAGATACGCTTTCTCCCTTTCTGATTACTGCGTTTTCGTTAGCATCTTTTATGATTTTATTTATAGCAATAGGACATTTTGTAATGGATTTTACATTCAAAACAAAATCTGTTTGCATGGGAATCGCGATAGGCACACTAGGATATGCTAGCATTCATGGTATTCATTATCGCAGGGGCAGTTTTTCAACATCTTATATTCATCTCCTATTAGGGGTACTGTTTATTCTCATTTATACCGTTTTGATTAAAAGTCATTAATGGACATTGGAAAATAAACATACTATTAAATCAATATAGTAGTTTCTACCCGAAAGTTTGGTAATTGTCCCTAGATCATCCAAATTTCTGTTTCTTGTTAATTACTGATAGAAAAGGTTGTTTGCCTATTTAGTAACCGCAGTGTAAGATGGATCTAGCAGAAATGACACACAGTATGTCCCGAGTTGGTAAGTGCATTGATAACGGACCAATGGAATTGTTTTGGAGAACTCAGAAATGTGAGAAGTATTATCTACATAGGTAAGGAACGTTTAAAGAGCTTTCAAAAGCAATTGATGATTATATCGAATGATAGATATCAAGTAAATGAAACGGCCTTAGTCCCTGTTGATAGAGCTAAAGCCGCTTAAATCCATTTTTATTATTAATTATTTCCACTGTTTACTTGACAGGGCGCAGTTCAGATATTGCCCACTAATCTTCGTATGTGTTGAAAGAAACAATCAACAACCAAGGTTAAGCTTATACAAGCCCTAAACCTCTAACGATTTGTGCAATTGTAAACGTTACTGTAATAGCAATTGCGGTTGGCAGCGCAAAAGCAGCAAATGTCCATTTAGGACTTTTAGTTTCTTTCCATATATTTAACATTGTTGTACCACAAGGATAATGTAAAAGGGAAAATAGCATCATGTTTAATGCGGTTAACCAAGTCCATCCATGATCAAGGAAAATTTGCTTTAGATCATTAAGATTATCTACTTCAATCATAGAACCTGTTGAAAGGTATCCCATCAATAAAATTGGTAGGACAATTTCATTTGCAGGAAATCCGAGTATAAAAGCCATTAAAATAAATCCATCTAAACCAATGGCTTGTGCGAATGGATCGAAAAAGCCAGCAACATGCTCAAGTATACTTAAATCACCAATAAATATATTTGCTAAAATCCACGTAATAACTGAAGCTGGTGCCGCAACAATAACAGCCCGTTTTAAAACAAACCAAGATTTATCTAAAGTAGCTCGGACAATCGTGTTCCATATTTTGGGTTTACGGTATGGAGGCAGCTCCAATGTATAGTGGGAGGGAACGCCCCTTAGTAATGTTTTTGAAAGAGCCCATGATACAAATAGTGTCATGATTACACCGAATAATACAATTCCTACAACGACAGCAGCTGATATGAATGTATTCATTCCCCCAGAAAAGCCTGCAGCCATGAATAAACCTGCGAGCAATATTAATAATGGCCAGCGCCCATTACATGGAACAAAATTATTTGTTAAAATGGCCAGCATTCGCTCTCTTGGAGATTCGACAATACGTGAAGACATTACTGCAGCTGCGTTACAGCCAAACCCCATAGCCATCGTTAACGATTGTTTGCCATGTGCACCTGATTTTTTAAAAAAGCGATCTAAATTGAAGGCAACCCTTGGTAAATAACCAAAGTTCTCCAATAGGGCAAACATTGGAAAGAAGATTGCCATTGGTGGGAGCATTACACTAACCACCCATGATGTTCCACGATAAAATCCCTCTATTAGGATACCGTATAGCCAGTCTGGTGCTTGCAACCACTGAAATAATGCCGTTAACCAATCTTCCACAGTGGCAAAGGCTTCCGCAATGACGACACCAGGATAATTTGCACCAGCTATAGTTAAATAAATTACAACACCAAGCATAAGTAGCATAATCGGAAATCCGAAAGCCTTTGACGTGAGAATTTTGTCTAAATTTTCATCTAACCATGAGACTTTTTTATTCGAATATGCTACTGATTTGTTAGTTAGATCCTGAGAAGATGTATATATACGTGAAACAATGTGATCTCGTAAGTCATCTGATTGCATATTTTCTTGTTCATTAAAGAGATTATCTAACTGGTGTAGCTTCTGTTCAACATTATGCTCCATGACAACAATCCCCCTTTACTAATTGTTGCTGAGAATGGACGAAGTTAGGGTCTCGAATATAAGCTTTTAGTGCCTCAAGCAGTTGCTTATCTCCATCCAATAATCGAAGGGATAGCCATCTGGAAGGTAATAAGTCACCAAAAATAGCTTGTATTTTAGGCTGTAATTCATGTATTTTTTGTTCCACCTCGTCTGCGTACTGAACTTGAAACGGATGTGTCTGTATTTTGCCATCAATCATTTGGTCGATCGTTTTAAGTAATTGAATAATACCAATTTTTTCTCGGGCTGATATTAAAATAACCGGAATTCCCAATTGGCGAGATAGCTCTTCCTTATCTATGTGTATTCCTTTTCTTCTTGCTTCATCAATTAAATTGATGCAAAGAATAGCATTGCTTGTCATTTCAAAAACTTGTAATGCTAAATTTAGATTTCGGTCTAATGAAGTTGCATCTACGACAACTAAGGTTATATCTGGCTTTTCAAAAATAATAAAATCTCTTGCGACTTCTTCATCCGCAGAGTTGGAATAAAGGGAATAGGTTCCAGGTAAATCAATAACCTGATAGATATGATTATCCGTTTTAAGTTCTCCTTCCGCACGTACGACTGTTTTACCTGGCCAATTTCCAGTGTGCTGTTTCAATCCAGTTAATAAATTGAACAATGTACTTTTTCCGGTATTCGGGTTACCTGCTAAGGCAATCGTGTGACTCATTTATATCACCTCGCGATTCATTTTTTTTGCATAAATAAGTGAGCTTTCTTCTTTACGCAAAGCGATTGTTGTATGAAACACTTTAAACGCTACAGGGTCACCTAATGGACTTTTTTGTACTACTTCTATAGTCACTCCAGGTACAAAACCTAAATCTAGTAGTCTTCTTCGCATTACATTTTTTAGTTTAATAGATGTAATCTGTAGTTGATCTCCAACTTGATATTGGTAAATTGGCTTACCCTCTATCAATTTTGTCATCTCCTTTTGGTCGTTGTATAAACAGTTGGATTAGGGCAACTTATGAGTACATATAGGTATAAATATGTACGTTAACTTAGAATGTGCCTGTTTTTCTTCATTGAATATATTATGATTATAAACCAAAATTTTTACCGTGTACAACAATGGATCTTGAAAAACATATTTCTGCTTGGCTAATTAGCTTTGGTACTATACTCCTGTTTTTGTCACTTCAGCAATATGTGTAATAGGTCTTAAAAGGGCAGATTAGTACTAGACTTTATTATCAGATTTTTGTTATTATATTGAAATATTATTTAAATAAGGGGGGAGTCCACTTGAAGCTATTAGAAAAAATTAGTACAGTTGCAGGCAACACATTTGCCATCTGGGTTATTCTATTTGGGACTCTAAGTTTTATATTTCCAAGTGGTTTTTCTTGGATAGTTTCATTCATTCCGCTACTTCTAGGAATCATCATGTTTGGTATGGGGTTAACACTTTCCACGGCTGATTTTAAAGGTGTCGTTCAAGCACCAAAAAGTGTCATGCTTGCAGTATTAGCACAATATACCATCATGCCTTTATTGGCTTATGGCTTGGCCATCCTTTTTCAACTTCCATCAGAAGTAGCAGTCGGTGTTATTTTAGTTGGTTGCTGCCCAGGTGGCACAGCATCCAATGTTATGACGTTTCTAGCAAAAGGTAACACCGCACTATCTGTTTCCGTAACAGCAGTATCTACAGTGCTTGCCCCAGTTTTAACTCCAACAATGACTTGGCTATTGGCAAGTGAATGGCTGCCGATTTCGGCTGGTAGTATGTTTTTGACCATTGTAAAGATCGTTTTAATACCAATTATTCTAGGCATTGTTATTCGTATGGTATTTCGAAGACGAGTTGAACAAAGCATAAAAGTTTTACCGCTCGTTTCAGTTATTGGCATTGTTGCAGTTGCAGGTGCTGTTGTATCTGTGAATACAGAAAATATTACTTCATCAGCATTTACTGTCTTTTCAGTTGTAATTTTGCATAATGGATTAGGATTACTACTTGGATTTCTGCTAGCAAAAGTTGTAAAACTTGATATCAAAGATCAAAAGGCGGTGGCAATTGAAGTGGGTATGCAAAATTCTGGACTTGGTTCAACATTGGCACTTGCTTATTTTTCACCGATCGCGGCGGTTCCGAGTGCCTTGTTTAGTGTTTGGCATAATATTTCGGGACCTATTCTAGCAACCATTTGGGCAAAGCAAAGTGAAAATATTGATCCACCACAAGATAATGAAGAAAAATTAGCATAAATATGAAAGGAGAATGTCCTTACATTCAAAACACCATCTTAACAAAATGTTATGTTAAAATGGTGTTTTTTCTGTCAGTCATTAATATCAATGAATCGTCTACTTGAATTCTTCTTAGGAATGGTTATTTGTAATATTCCATTGTTTAAGTCAGCCTTTGTTTCTTTTTCCGATATGGTGAATGGAATCGTAATTGTTCGTTCCGCACGTTGGCCGCGGTAGCTTCTTTCCTGCTCATTGGATGAAAATTCTTCCACTGCAATACGTAATTGATTTCCGATAATCTCTAATTGGATTTGGTCACGTTTATATCCAGGTAATTCTGCTTCAACAATTACATTTGACTTTGTTTCATAGGTATGGACGTTTAAAGGGCGTTTTACCAATGAATTGAAATTCTTTGCAGATTCATTAAAGAATGCATCCATTTGCTCCATTAAGCCATGAAAGGGATTCCGTTCAACTCGCTTTAAACGATTATCGTTATTATCCACAAATAATCACCTCTTTGCTTAAATCTACACTAATAACCTATGCTTTAATGGAATAATAGTAGTGGGCGCAAGTGTAATTAGAAGCGCTATTAATAAGATAGGATAAAAATTTTAAAAACAAAGAATGATAACCAACTAGAAATAACGGTTCGTGCAACGAAGCTGCTCCTGAAAGATACTTTACTTTTCCTCTGCTGGCTTGTTAGCAGCCTTATGCTAATGTACAGAGGGTTTTATGTTTTCCGTCCGAAACCTTTTCTTCCGTAATCGTTTATCTACGCATCTGAAGATAAAGAGTACGTTGTCCGTCTTTTAAGTAGAGCGTTTTTAGATATAAACGCCACATAAATTTCTATATTCCTTGAAAATCAAAAAAAATTTTGTCGAAATTCGTCGTATATGAGCGGGAATTGAAATCATGTATCGATAATAAAGGAACCGTTTTCTTTGCTGATAAATCAATAATTGGGCTAGTTAATTCGAAAAAATTAATTAACTTATACTATTAAAACTGTAATAAATTGTCTGAAAAAACAGTATAGACAAAAATTTAAGCTGGTGATATAGTAATAAAAATTCATTTTGAGGAGGGGTTCTCTTGTTAAGTAATCCACTTATTGCTACTGCACTTATTTTTGCGTTAATTGCCCTAGGAGAATGGCTCTCCATTATTTCTAGAGCTCGGATTCCCATGCTCCTAACAGCCATGGTTGGATTCCTAGTTTGTGTCTGGACAGGAATATTTCCTGAAGACATTTTAGAAAAATCACAATTTGCTGCTTTAGGAGCTATTTTAGTAGGACCAGCTATTTTGCATATGGGGACGATGATCCCACTATCTTTGTTAAGAAGCCAAGTAAAAGCTGTATTGATTGCACTTGGTGGAGTTATTGTATCAGGAATTATTATTCTTGTTATTGTTTCGCTCATGTTTGATTATGGCACGGCTGTTGCTGGAGTTGGACCTCTAAGCGGTGGAATTATTGCTCTCCTCATTACTTCTGAAGAACTTGCATCGATTGGAAGATCAAGCTTAGTTGTTATTCCTGCTTTAATCGTAGCTTTTCAAGGTTTGTTCGGGATGCCTCTTGCACTAAATTTTATGCGCAAGTATGCAGTGAAAATACAAAACCAACTGGATAATGGAACCTTTGTGCCTATGGCAAATGAAGTTGCTGCAACCAAAGAGAAAACAAAAGCTAGTCCACTAAGAGAAAGCGCGGTTCTTAAGTTATTTTATATATTTATCGGTGCAGCTATTGGTACTACGTTAGGTGAAGTAACTCCTATTCATGCTACATTATGGTGTTTGGCGATTGGAATTGCAGGACTTAAAATTGGGATTTTTGAAACGAAGACATTAGAAAAAGCAAATTCATTCACCATTACGATGATTGCGATTGTCTTTGTAGTAATTGGTACAATGGCAGATGTAACACCACAAGAAGTACTAGCCAATTTACCAAGCATTCTATTAATTCTAATTTTGGGAACATTTGGTATTGCGCTGGGTGGGTTTATTGTTTCTAAGCTAGTCAAATGGGATCCATTAAAAGGAATGCCAGTAGCATTAACTGCATTGTTTGGCTTTCCAGGTGACTATCTCCTATGTGAAGAAGTTAGTCGAAGTGCTGCACGAAATGAAGAAGAAGAGAAAATTATCTTTAATGAATTACTAGCTCCAATGCTTATTGGCGGATTCACTACTGTTACTGTTGCATCTGTTGTTATTGCTGGGTTTTTGGTTCAAACACTATAAGGAGGAAGATTAAATGAGTAAAATAATTATTGAAAATGGCTCTGTAATTGACGGTACAGGAAAAGAACCATTAAAAAATTCAATTGTGGTTATTGAAGATCAGAAAATCACCTATGTAGGTAAACAAGAAGGGTATGCGAAATCCGGAGAAGAAGCTGTAATAGATGCTCAAGGAGGCACTATTTTACCTGGATTAATTGATTCTCATGTGCATATGATGATGGAATTTTCGCCAATTGCTGATAGGCTTGCAATACCATTCTCATTTATGTATTATCAAGCAGCTAAGTATTTAAAGACTACGTTACATGCAGGTATTACTTCAGTTCGGGACGCATTGGGGACTGATCTAGGAGTGAAAAAGGCCATTGAAGAAGGGCTTATTTCTGGACCAAGATTACAATTAAGTATTAACGCTTTAACAATTACTGGTGGACATGGAGATGGTTATACAGTTTCCGGAAATGTAGTTGATCTTTTACCTTCTAATTATCCTGGAATGCCAAGTGGAAAGTGTGATGGGGTAGAAGAGGTTCGTAAAAAGACAAGAGAAATGCTACGTGCAGGAGCTGAAGTTATTAAAGTTCATGCAACTGGTGGAGTATTGAGTGCCACAGATCACCCAGAATTTACTCAATTCTCATTAAATGAACTTAAAGCGATCGTAGAGGAAGGACGTTTTCGGAAAAACGTAAAAGTTATGGCACATGCACAAGGTGCTGAAGGGATTAAAAATGCTGTTAAAGCAGGAATTCATTCCATTGAGCATGGAATATTTTTAGATGATGAAGCCATTGAAATGATGCTTGAAAATGGTACGTTTTTAGTACCAACCTTGCTTGCGCCAGTTGCCGTTCTGGAAACAGCAAAGGAAACAGGCATGCCTGATACAGCCGTGCAAAAATCGAAAGAGGTAATTGAACAGCATAAAGCAAGTATTGCTAAAGCACATCAAGCTGGTGTGAAAATAGCAATGGGTACGGATGCTGGCGTAATGAAGCATGGGACGAATCTTCGAGAATTAGGGCTTATGGTAGACGTTGGAATGAGCCCTATGGAAGCTATTGTTGCTTCGACGAAAACGGCTGCTGAATGTTTAGGATGGGAAGAAAAAGTAGGAACAATTGAAACAGGAAAGTTAGCAGATGTTATTGTTGTAAAGGGGAATCCATTGGAGGATATTTACTCGCTTGCAACGAATGAAACTGTACAAGTTGTTATTAAAAATGGGGAGATAGAGAAAAATATGCTAATAAAAGAAACGATAGCGTCGAATTAGTATTTAATAGAAGTGCTATTGCCTTAATAAATAGGGTTATGGTACTTCTTTTATTTAATATTAAAAAGCGGAAATAATTGAATGCTTGTAACATACCAATATGGTCGAGGATTCTTAATGATATATCTGCTAAATGGGCTCATTCCTATATTTTAGACGCTTTTTGGCGAAATTGAAGTTTTTTTGGAATTGCAACTAATTGAATTGGTATAACCATCGTATTTTTTAGAATTTTTGGGCGCTATTCTTAAAGGATTGCCCTTTATTTAACTGTCACCGTAACTCAGCAAGTTTAATCAAGCTATATAAGGTTTAAAGGCTTTTGACGCTTCCCCCTAATTATTTATAAGCTTATATAGTAGATTATTTACCAAAGTCTGGGAGGTGGAAGCATCCAAAGAACCATTAGCACGATTACAAAAACACGTGAAATTGATCAGGAACTTGAGTTTCGTATGCCTACAAAAGATGATGGGGCAGCTGTGTGGGAACTAATCCATGAAATTGGTAACCTTGACCTTAACTCTTCTTATAGCTATATCCTATGGTGTGATATGTTCTCAGAATCATCCATTGTTGTGAAAAGTGAAGGGGAAACGGTCGGATTCATTTCTGGGTTTATTCATCCGAATAAACCGAATACATTATTCATCTGGCAGGTTGCTGTTCGAGAAACTCAACGGGGTAAAGGGTTAGGAACGAAAATGTTGATGAAGTTGTTAGAGCGGGAACAATTATCAGATATTCGATTTATTGAAGCAACGGTATCGCCATCCAATTTACCTTCTCAGTATTTATTTTTAGGTTTAGCAAAAAAGCTAGACACAGAATGTGTGGTTGGAAATTATTATTTATCAATTGATTTTCCACGAACAGGACATGAAGATGAGCAACTGTATAAGATTGGCCCTTTTCAAAAGGGAAATAATGAATAAAAGGATGATTTGGTGACTACAGCAGTATTAAATAATGAAAAAATGAAAACCTTTGAAGAATTGGAATCATCGGTTAGAAGCTATAGCAGAGGCTGGCCAACAATTTTTACAAAGGCTAAAGGATATAAACTATGGGATATAGATGGAAAAGAGTATATTGACTTTTTTGCTGGTGCTGGTGCATTAAATTATGGTCATAACAATGATGTTATGCAGCAAAAGCTGATTGAATATATTCAAAATGACGGAATCATTCATAGTTTGGATATGGGCACAACTCCTAGAAAGAACTTTCTAGATCAGTTCAACGACGTTATACTTAAACCTCGTCAACTAGACTATAAAATAATGTTTCCGGGACCAACTGGAACGAATACTGTAGAAAGCGCCTTGAAAATAGCTAGAAAGGTAACGGGGCGCGACACGGTTATTAGTTTTACAAATGCATTTCATGGAATGACAATAGGTTCATTATCCGTGACTGGTAACTCATTTAAACGTCATGGTGCAGGAATACCTCTTCACCATAGTGTTTCTATGCCATTTGACGAATATGTAGAGGATCAGGACTCAATTGCTTACTTAGAGCGGTTCCTCGAGGATAGTGGAAGCGGTGTAGCATTACCTGCAGCAATTATCTTGGAAACTGTACAAGGAGAAGGCGGAATCAATGCGGCTAGCATGGAATGGCTAAAGAAAATCGAATCTATCTGTAAGCGTTGGGATATTCTGTTAATTATTGATGATGTTCAAGCTGGATGTGGTAGGACTGGTACATTCTTTAGTTTTGAACCTGCAGGAATTAAACCTGATATTATTTGTCTCTCTAAATCAATAGGGGGTATTGGTCTACCTATGGCTATTACATTAATTAAACCAGAATTTGATCAGTGGGGACCAGGTGAGCATAACGGGACATTCCGTGGGAATAATTTAGCGTTTATTGCAGCTACGGAAGCTTTAACAAATTGGGAAACAGATGCCTTTAGCAACTCTATTCAGCAAAAGGCTAATCTTATTCGCGAACGTATAGAATCTATTATTAATAAATTCTCCACGTTACAAGGTGAGGCACGAGGTCGTGGGTTTATGCAAGGTATTGCGATACAAGAAGCAGATCTTGCCAATAAGATTTGTGCGGAGGCATTTAATCGCGGATTAATTGTTGAGACATCTGGACCAAATGATGAGGTTGTAAAATTCCTTCCTCCTTTAATAATTGAAGAAGAAGGGATAAATAGTGGTTTTGATATTCTTGAAGAAGCTATTAAACAAGTATTGAAGTAAACATTTTATATAAGATAGAAAAGAGGAGATTATTCATGATCGTAAAATCACTTGAAGATATTATTGGAACAGAAGATGAAACATCTGGGGAAAATTGGTCAAGCCGTCGATTTATTTATAAAAAAGATGGTGTAGGTTTTAGCATGAATGATACCATTATTAAAGCGGGTACCAACAACTTCTTCTGGTACAAAAACCATATTGAACTTGTCTATTGTATCGAAGGAGAAGGTGAGATTGAAAAATTAGAAACTGGTGAAGTATATCAATTAAAACCAGGAACTATGTACCTTTTAGATGAACATGATAAGCATGAGCTTCGTGCCCGTACACAAATGCGTATGGTATGTGTATTTAACCCACCATTAGTTGGTAGCGAAACGCATACAAAAGAAGGATATTATCCTCTATTAACAGAATAACTAAATGAAATAAATGTACTTCACCCCAAAAGTGAGAGTGAAATCTTTCTTTTGGGGTGTTTCTTTATGGCTAAATATAGTGATCCATTT
The DNA here is from genome assembly GCF_947495635.1 of uncultured Virgibacillus sp. Lineage (NCBI taxonomy): Bacteria > Bacillati > Bacillota > Bacilli > Caryophanales > Bacillaceae > Virgibacillus > uncultured Virgibacillus sp. Next base: position 11,875 of record NZ_CANMAB010000083.1, read on the forward strand.
AAGTTAATAGTAGTAAGAGCATATTAAGGGGTTATTTAGGATATGACATGTTGGCTAAGAAGCATGGATTGACAAGCAGTTCCCGCGTAAACGGTGGGTTGAAGAATTGTATAAGAAATTTGGGAGGGAAGGATTAATAAGGCAACGGGAATAGCAAGTTTATTCTGTTCCATTTACACTGGATGTATGAAGCTTTATGAAGAGAACAGATTCTTCATAAACGGAGACAGTCATTTAATTTGGAGCTACAACCTCCAATAATTAATTCATGGAAAAAACTGTTAGTGAAGGTGATAATGAGGCCTTGGGAAACTCGAAAGGACGACCACCTATGACTGATAAAGCTAAGAAAAAAGGCAATAAACAAACAAATGAAAAAGAAATGGCATAGGAACAAAAATTGGAACCACAGAACGAACTTCTTCGCCTAGAGGTAGAATTACAATCCATTAATTTAAACGAAGTGAAAAAGCTTCAGAACGTATGATATAATTAAAATTCAGAATAATATGAAGTGGGATGTGGAATTAGTTATAAAAGAAGGGGGTTGATTTAATGAATATTCGGTCTATCGAAGGATCCGATTACTATCGTATTTCACCTATCATAAATGAATGGTGGGGTGGGAGACAGATGGCAGATATGGTACCAAAATTGTTCTTTGAGCACTTTAATAATAGTAGCTTTATAGTTGAAGAAAACGGAGAAATCATTGGTTTCTTAATAGGCTTCGTATCTCAATCCCAGACAAACACGGCTTATATTCATTTTATTGGTGTACACCCAAATCACCGAAATATGCAAATCGGAAAACGATTATACCACACGTTTTTTCAGGTTATGAAACGGTTTAACGTTGAAGTAATACGCTGTGTCACTTCGCCAAAGAATAGAAACTCAATAGCATTTCATACCCATATGGGTTTTGATATTGTTAAGGGAGATAACGTTGTAGATGGTATATCTATTCACACGCAATATGATGGGATAAACCATGATCGAGTTTTGTTTAGGAAGCAAATATAATTTAACTTCAAGTTTAATTATAGAAAAAGATACAACACGATTGGAGAATCCGATATGCATTACTTTTTTAAACCAATGACGCAGGAACAGGCTGAAATTATTGCTTACGAGTGGCATTACGATGGAGAGTATCGCTTCTATAATATGGAAGAAGATCAAGAAGATTTACAAGAATTCCTTAATCCTGAACGACGTCAAGGTTCTCATTTTATTGTACATGATGAAAAGAATGAATTAGTAGGATTTTTTACCTATCATTGTGGGGATCATAAAGTAGAAATCGGGCTTGGGATGAAGCCAGAATTAACGGGGATTGGTTTAGGGCTAAATTTTTTGCAAGCGGGTATTCAGTTTGCAGAGAAAAAGTATATTTGTCAGCGTTTAACGTTATCGGTAGCTAGTTTTAACCAGCGAGCTATAAAAGTGTATAAAAAAGCCGGATTTCAGACTGTGGAATCCTTTACGCAGCATACGAATGGATCTAATTATGAATTTATCAAAATGATGAGGAGTAAGGGAAAATGATAGAAGCTGTTATTTTTGATTTGGATGGAACGTTACTTCATAGAGAAGCTTCTATAAAACGGTTTGTCACGAATCAATATGAACGCTTCTATCCTTATTTCAGTCATATACCTAAAAAATGCTATGTCAATCGATTTATAACATTGGATAAAAGGGGACATGTATGGAAAGACAAAGTATATCAACAAATGGTTAAGGAATTTAATGTGACTGGCATAACACCTAAACAGTTATTAACTGATTATTTGGTTCAATTCAAAACTAACTGCATCCTTTTTCCTGAAGTTTTAAAATTGCTGGAAGCACTGCAAGAACGATCATTAAAACTTGGCATAATTACAAATGGACAAGGACCGTTCCAAATGGATGTCATTCGTAAAACAGGGATCTTTCCGTTTATGGATGAGGTTTTGGTATCTGAATACGAGGGAATAAAAAAGCCAGACTTAGAGATTTTTAGAAGCGCTTTAGATCGGTTACAAGTTGCCGCAGCAAGAAGTATATTTGTAGGTGATCATCCCCAAAATGATGTCCATCCTGCTAAAAAGTCGGGGATGATAAGTATTTGGAAAAGAGATGCATATTGGGGAAGTGCTAATGCGGATTTTATCATTGATGATATGATGGAATTACTTCCTATAATCGAAGACGAATCATTTCATATTGGGATGTGTAAAGAGCTTTCGTGCTAATTGTATATCGTTTATGATGTGGATATCCATCTATCTAATCATTAGCTTGATGGATGCAAAACTTTATCCTCTTGATTATTTGGCATATTTAGTAAGACAACTCCTCCAATAATGAAAATCAATCCAACCACGGTCAAGAAGCTAAATGGTTCATTCCAAATTAGTATTCCTATTAATGCAGTCAATGCCGTTCCAATTCCAGCCCAAATAGCATATGCCAAGCTTAGGGCTACTGTTTTTAAACAAATAGAGAGGAAATAAAATGCTGAAGCAAAGGAAACTACGACACCAAAAGATGGTAAAGGATTAGAAAAACCATCGGGTATTTTAAGCATTGTTGTACCACATACTTCACTTATAATTGAGATGGCTAACATGACATATCCTTTCATAAGAAAAACCTCCAATCTACTATTATACTCCGCTCGATAATTTTAGAGAAATAACGCCACCAATAATAAAAACTAAGCCGATTATTTTTTTAAAATTAAATTTTTCTTTATAAACAAGAACTCCAATGAGTGCAGTCAATGCAGTCCCTGCACCAGACCATACTGCATATGCAGTACTAAGTGGTATAGCAGTAAGCGTGAGCGATAGTCCATAAAACGCTATCCCCATTCCAAATATAACTCCTAAGGAAGGGAGGAGCCTTTTGAATCCGTTGGACTGCTTCAACATAGAATTTCCAAACACTTCACCTAAAACAGCAATGATTAAAATTACAAATGGATTGATCATTAGGGGCACCTCCTATGTTGTCATTTGAATTAATTTTTCAATGACCTTCTCACGTAAATTCTCATCTAATGGAGCCATGTCAAGCATTTCCGAATAATAAATACCATCAATGGCAAGTCGGATAATACTAGCAGTAACGGGATCTAGATTGTCTTGCTCAACTTTATTTTGCATATAACGATATCCCTTGCTAAGTCCTTCTGAAATATCAGGATTTAGCATGGATGCTGCCATGATTCCAATATTTAGTTTCGCGTTATTATCCAAGTCCCATTTAGATGCTTCAATTAAAGCTCGTGTCCACTTTCCTTTTTCATTAGGATCGTTTTCTGCATGTTTATTAAATGAGTTGGTAAATTGCTCAAATATATGATCAGATAAACCTTTTAATAAAGCATCTTTATTTGGGAAATGATATAGTAAACCGCCTTTGCTAATTCCAGCATGATTAGCAACAGCGTCCAAGGTTAACGAATTAAAATCATTCTCAAGAATAAACGCTGTACCAGATGTTAATATATGTTCTCGTTTCTTCTCAGCTTTCGTATTCATTACCATTCCTCCAATTAACCAACATAAAAAAGACCAACCGGACGGCTTTTTTTAAAAATTGTAACAACTAGGTGGTTTTTTGTCAAATGAGTATACAAGAGCAGCGAATATCACTGTTTCATGTAAGGAGAATTGTAGAAGGAGAACTGTAAAATAGAGAAGGGTTATGAAGTAGGTAAATCATTGTTTTTTTGTAGTCTAGGGAAATTATAAAATTTGCCAATGTTAATAAATATCGTTTGAGCCGCGTCCAGCTCCAGTGCCCTATGATAAGTCATCATCGGTTCACAAGCTCACCGTGATTCCTTTATCTCTGTAGACTTGCTCCAGTCGCTACGTTTCTAATCGGGCGCTTGCGCTTTTGTGCAACGATGAAAATTACAACCTACTAGGAATGCTATGTTATATCCATATATTACAAGTGAACAAACGATGATCACCCTTTATAATAGAGTACAGGGGTGATTTCTACATGTATATAAGTATTGGAATTATAGCATTATTGAGTTATTTTATATATATAGGCTATAGAAATACGCATTCTGTGGTTGTTAATCAAATTGATATAGAAAAAGATATAGAAACAAGTAAAGGGAAAGTACTAAAAATATTGCATATCTCAGACTTGCATATTGAAAATATATCGATAACTCCACAAAATATAATGCAACAATTAGACTCTCAATCGCTAGATTTAATTGCGTTAACAGGAGATTTCTTAGATCGTAAGAAAAGTATTCCCAAGCTTATACCTTATTTAGAGGAATTGAGTAAATTAAATCCTAAGTATGGTGCTTATGCGGTTTTTGGTAATCATGATTATGTGTTAAAGGATAGAGACTTTCAGCAATTAAAAGATATACTGAATCAGTATGGATTCAAAACGCTTCAGAATGAAAATGCGGTAATTACAGTAGATAGTGAGGCTGTTAATGTTATTGGCATTGATAATTTTAGTACAAATCATAGTAATCTAGTTAAATCGTTTGCAGGTTTGCAACAAGGAAGTAATCTTGTGTTAACACATGATCCAAATGTAGTTTTAGAAATGGACAAGTATCATTTTGATTATCTGCTTTCAGGCCATTTTCATGGCGGGCAAATTCATTGGCCAAAACCTTACCACCTTCGGAAAATGGGGAAACTGGTCAAGTTGAATATGGTTAAAGGACTTCATAAATTAGAAGGTCGTCCTTTTTATATTAGTGAAGGGCTTGGTCAAACAGGAATTAATATTCGAGTTGGAAGTCGTCCGGAAATTACCATTCATCATTTGCGCATAGGTAATCGGATCAAAGAAGTCATTTAGCCAGTGTTGGAAGTACAGCGTTGCGAAAATACTTCGCTGTCTCGCTATATAGGGGTTATTAAAACCAAACAACTAATTTAGAATTAGCCAAAGCACAACTAACATTTAAAAAGTTGGTACCGATCCCCAGAAGTTAGATTTTTTACTCTAACTTCTGAGGGTCGGTATCTTATTGTTCTGCTTTATTTTACTGAAAATTATTGATCTCAATCTCTTGATCTATGTCAAGACAAGGAGTCTGTGTATTTGTCATGATGTTTCCACCATTCATATCTTGGGGTTTTCCTGACCCAAGTAGGTGAGTTTTCCCAATCCTCTTGTCTGCCCATCGGGGTGATATCAAGATAGCTCCAATTACTACCTAAGTATTCAACACCACGTGCTCCTGTTGAATACGTATGATAAACCTTGTTGTTATCTTGTAAGAATACGCTGTATCCGTGCGTTTCTTCTCCTTGCTTCGTAGTTGCTCCAAAGTCATAATTGAAGTCACTGTTAAAGGAAGAGTACCATGGCAAGGTCCATTCCATTCGCTTTTTAAAGGGATGTATTTTTTCCATAGGAGCTCTAGAAATTAAGACCAACGTCGTGTCACGTGCACGTAAATGAGCTTGGTGTCCAATGTTATCTACCATCATAGAACAGCCATCGCAGCCTTCAACCCAACTGGGGTCAAACATGAAGTGATAAACAATAAGCTGTTTTTTTCCGGCGAATAAATCAAGAAGGCTATATTGCTCCTTTAATCCGTTAAATGTATAGTTTTTTGTTATTTCTACCATAGGTAAGTGACGACGTTCTGCATTTAATTTATCGCGCTCTCGAGTATGTTCCTTTTCCTTCTTTAAAAAGGCCTGATGTGCTTTATTCCAATCTTCTTTTGTTACAATCATCGCTTGATTTACATGAGTTTTGCGAAGCTGTTCATTATCAGCTGTATTATTTTTGCTACAGCAATGCTTCATTGATTCTGACATAAATAATCATTCCTTTCTCAAGTATATTCTTTCGGTAAGCAAAGAATAGCATATAGAAGAAGGAAGGGTTTCTCTTTTATTGCTATATGATCTACATAAAAGGAGTTATTTCCTCTTGACAATAATTAGAAAATTCTATATTATAATTAGTATTTTTATGATAGACGAACTAGGGGTATTAACTATCAACAATTAAAGGGGGGTTGGCATGATTACATCAATTATAAGTTCAGAAGATACATGGTTGTTATGGGCCTTTATGGCAGGTTGGGCTGCTGTAAGCATATGCTTAGAACAAAAATATAAGTGGGCCTCCAAGGTGACGGGTGCTATTATCGCTCTTGTTGGTGCGATGGTTCTCGTAAATATAAATGTGATTCCAAGTCAAGCACCTGCTTACGATGCTGTTTGGTCATATGTTGTCCCACTTGCTATTCCGCTGTTATTATTCCAGGCAAATCTTAAGAAAATATGGAATGAAAGCGGCAGAATGTTATTGCTGTTTCTTATTAGTTCAATAGGTACTGTAATCGGGGGCTTTGTTGCTTATATGTCTATGCATCAATGGATTCCAAATGCTACAAAGATTACAGGATTAGAAACAGGTTCCTATACAGGTGGAGGCGTGAACTTTGCTGCTTTGTCAGCTAAGCTTGAGGTACCAGGGGAATTGGCTTCTTCTGCTATAGTGGCTGATAATATTCTTATGGCGCTTTACTTTTTTACTCTAATTATGCTGCCAGCAATAACATTCATTCGTAACAGGTTCCATACACCTTACCTCGATGAATTGGAAAAAAACAATAATGATTCTCAAGAGAATGGGGTTCGTACCTATTGGAAACGAAAAGAAGTTTCATTAAAAGATATTGCTTTTGCTATTGGTATAGCATTTGCACTAGTAGCAATCTCGTTTAAACTTGCTGAAGTTATTGACCAATGGATTCCATCAGGAGAAGGTGTTGGTTTCTTTTACAATGTATTAAATGGTTTATTCGGCGATGGTTATTTAATGCTAACGAGTATTACCGTTTTTGTCGTCACTGTCTTCCATCGTTTCTTTGAAAATATTCATGGTGCTTAAGAAATAGGTACGTATTTGAATCAATTTCATAATTGCTGTTTTTAAAAATGCATAGAGTTGTTCCTTGATGATTTTTAAGTTTTTTTAATAAAGATCAATTTTATTTATGCAGCTTTTAGCGTCTTATGTTTCATTTCTAGTCTAATCCGATCC
>NZ_CANMAB010000084.1:0-18896 GCF_947495635.1 uncultured Virgibacillus sp.
CCTTTATAGCCCTGTTGTCTTTTTTCATAAATAAAATATAACATATATCAGAAAATTCGTTCAACTTGATTGAAATCTAAAAATATATTCATTGACTTTTACAGTTATTTTTTATGCAACGATAGTGAGGGAATTACAAAGTTTGCCCATGTGGATAACTATGAGAATGTTGAGCTCCAGCGACCAGAAACGAGGCTACTTCACGAATCGTCCTAATCTAAGTCATCATCGACTTGCAAGCTCAATCGTGATTCTTTTATCTCCGTCGGCTCGCTCCAGCCGCTACGCTTCTAATCGGGTGCTTTCACTTTTGTTCTGTTTTACTTTTTCTTTCAAGAAGATTAGATAGAACGAGAGAAGGGTACCAACTGTGTCCCATTAATAGCAAGCAGATCATTTCTGCTTGGCATGATGAAATTTGATTCATGTGATTTCATATTTAGCTCATATATAACTGGCAGTAATATCCTACTTCAAAGAATAAAGTGAAACCATTATGTAAGTGGGGGACCGTTTGCCAGTAAATGTCCGATGGCTTCAAAGTCCTTAAGGTCATACCCTTGTGGTACTAAGTAATGAACAAATCACCTCCACTGATTGAAGTTTCATTTTATTTGTTTTGACTATGCTATAAAAGAGTGACATATTTCGTAATCTTTCACTATCAGAAAGAAGTTTTTAGTGGCGGGAAACGGATAGATATTGTTAAAATAAGTGCGAAGCATTATACTATAATAATTGGACTTATTTGCGATGATTGAATGATAGAGAGGAGCATAAAGATGAACGAAGAACAGCGTAAACAACAAGCGCAAATTAAACAGCTGGATGCCGCGGACAGAAAATCCGGACAGGATAAACCGTTAAGTGAAAAAACAAGTGCTGATTTTGCAAAATACTTTGAAACTACCTATGAACCACCTAACCTAAATAAGGCACGAAAACGTGGCCGGGACAAGGTTAATGTTCATTATGATTTTGCTATCCCAGAAGACATGGAGAAAATTGGTGAAGGAAAGAAGTTTTTAATACGTACATACGGTTGTCAAATGAATGAACATGATACAGAAGTGATGGCTGGAATTTTAACGGAAATGGGGTATGAATCCACTTCGGATACAAATGAAGCGGATATTATACTTCTTAACACTTGCGCAATAAGAGAAAATGCAGAAAACAAAGTGTTCGGTGAAATCGGTCATTTGAAGCCATTAAAATTAGAAAAGCCAGATCTCATACTTGGAGTATGTGGTTGTATGTCTCAAGAGGAGTCAGTGGTAAACCGAATTTTAAAGAAACACCAGCACGTAGACTTAATATTTGGTACGCATAATATTCATCGCCTACCACACCTTGTGAAAGAAGCCATGTTTGGCAAAGAAAAGATTGTAGAAGTATGGTCTAAAGAAGGAGATGTTATTGAAAATCTTCCGAAGGCCAGAAAAGGTAAAATTAAAGCGTGGGTTAACATTATGTATGGCTGTGACAAGTTTTGTACGTATTGTATTGTTCCAATGACACGCGGAAAGGAGCGAAGTCGAAGGCCTGAGGATATTATTCAAGAGGTTCGTCATTTGGCTGCTCAAGGATATCAAGAAGTTACGTTATTAGGTCAAAATGTAAATGCCTATGGAAAGGATTTTGATGATATTACTTATGGGCTTGGAGACTTAATGGATGATCTTCATCGTATTGACATACCGAGAGTTCGATTTACGACATCACACCCTAGAGATTTTGATGATCGATTAATCGAAGTACTTGCTCAAGGTGGAAATCTGCTTGATCATATTCATCTGCCTGTTCAATCAGGAAGCAGTGAAATATTGAAAAAAATGAATCGAAAATACACAAGAGAATCTTACTTGGAGCTTGTTCGTAAGATTCGAGAAGCAATGCCAAATGCTACATTAACAACTGATATCATAGTTGGCTTCCCAAATGAGACAGAGGAACAATTTGAAGAAACGATGAGTTTAGTGGAAGAGGTTGGCTTTGAAGCTGCCTACACATTTATTTATTCACCAAGAGAGGGCACACCTGCAGCACGTAAAAAAGATGATGTACCTGAGGAAGTGAAAAAACAACGTTTATATCGCTTAAATGAGCTTGTTAACAAACAATCTGCTGCTTCAATGAAAACATACCAAGATAGGGTTGTTAAGGTTCTTGTTGAAGGTGAGAGTAAGAAAGATCCAAATGTTCTCGCTGGCTATACAGAGAAAAACAAGCTAGTGAACTTTAAAGGACCGAAATCTGCAATTGGTAAGATAGTTGAAGTAAAAGTAACAGAAGCGAAAACGTGGTCATTAAATGGTATAATGGTAGAAAAAATGGTTGAGGTGGAATAGCATGGCAGAATATACTCGTAAACAAGTACTTGAGGAAGCAAAAAAATTAGCAAGTATGCTTGCAAATACAGCAGAAATAGATCGCTTTAAACAAGTAGAAGCTAAAATAAATGAGAATAAGAAAGTGCAGCAGCTTATTACAAAAATAAAGGCACTACAGAAGCAAGCTGTCAACTTACAGGCTTATGATAAAAAGGAAGCATTAAAGAAAGTTGAAGAGCAAATCGATATCTTTCAAGCTGAAATCGATGCGATACCAGTTGTTCAAGAATTCAAAGAAACACAAGTGGTCGTGAACGATGTATTACAACTCGTAACTGGAACCATCGCCAGAGAAGTTACGAATAATGTTATTCAGTCAACTGGTGGCGATATTTTGGCAGGAGAAACAGGGTCGAAATTGAAAAACAAATCTGGCTGTAGTCATTAATGACAATCAGACAGGGAAATGATTTCCTGTCTGATTTCGTATGTAAAATTCCTACATAACTTTCCTCCTTTTCATAAATAGCTATGCACTTTAGGTATTTGTCTTGCATAAAATGACTATGAAAAAAGAGGAGGTAAAGGTAATTATGACTTTTCTAGATAAAGAATATAGAGAGATCATTACGAAAGCGGTATGTGGAAAAGGTCGCAAATTCACGCAAGCATCACATTCCATTTCGCCATCACATAGACCTTCTAGTATTTTGGGGTGCTGGGTAATTAACCACCTGTACAATGCTAAGAAAAAGTCAGAGGACACTGTTGAAGTTAATGGTAGCTATGACATTAATATTTGGTATTCGTATAATGATAATACGAAAACAGAAGCAATAACAGAAAGAGTAACGTATTGCGATATTATTCCTCTTTCCGTAAAGGATGATCATTGCCTAAACGATGACTTTGATGTTATTGCTAAGGTCGTACAGCAACCAAATTGTTTAGAGTGTAATATTGCGAATAAAGGGCATAAAATTGTGGTGGAAATTGAAAGGGAATTTATTGTGCAGGTAATTGGTGATACCAAAATTGCTGTAAGAGTTGATCCAAAGCGTGAAAAATTTGATGATGATGACAGTGATAGTTGGGATTTTGAATTAACAGATGATGAATTAGATAGTGTAGAGCCAGATTTTCTTGATAAGAAGGATTAAAAAAATTACGGGGGATTATATTCCTCGTAATTTTTTTGTAAAATAGCTAAATTAGGCATGAATGTAAATACAAATAGATTTATCGTATCGCAAACCTATTGTATGCTATAATGACAAAAGAATAATTGTGCTTTTTGGGGGATAAAACATGGCAAAGCAAACACCAATGATGGAACAATATTTAAGAATTAAAGCAGAACATAAAGATGCATTTCTCTTCTTTCGACTCGGTGATTTTTATGAGATGTTTTTTGACGATGCTGTATTAGCGGCAAGAGAGCTAGAGATTACACTAACCAAAAGAGATTCGAATAGTGATGATCCAATTCCGATGTGCGGCGTGCCATACCACTCAGCAGAAAATTACATAAAAATTCTAGTAGAAAAGGGATATAAGGTTGCAATATGTGAACAAGTAGAAGATCCGAAAGTTGCTAAAGGAGTTGTAAAGCGAGAAGTAATTCAATTAATAACTCCCGGAACAGTCATGGAGAAAAACATGCTAAATGAAAAGGAAAATAATTTCATTGCTAGTCTTTCTCATTTTGAAAATAGCTATGTTGTTGTTTATAGTGATCTATCAACTGGAGAGAATCGGATTGCACTGTTTGAAACGGATTGGAGTGGAGTCATACATGAATTGTATAACCAGCCAATTCGAGAAATTGTAGTTTCCTCTAAATTAGATGAGGATTTACAAACTCAATTGCGTGAAAGGTTAAAGGTGACGCTATCCTATCAAGATGAAGTAACCTTTAATGCGGAATATCGTGATTTATGTAATAACCTTCATGATGAACGGCTTTTAAATGCTTTTAGCAGATTGTTAAATTATATTCAACACACGCAAAAGCGTTCGCTTGATCACATGCAGCAAGCAGAACTTATTGAATTAGATAACTATCTCTCATTGGATATGTACTCAAAGCGCAACCTAGAGCTTACGGAAACAATGATGAAAAAAGAAAAGCGTGGTAGCTTACTCTGGGTATTGGATAAGACAGTAACAGCAATGGGCTCTCGGATGGTAAAAAAATGGCTGGAAAGGCCGTTATTGAATCGAACGCTTATTGAAGAACGTTTAGAGATCGTAGATGGTTTGTATCAGCAATTTATGGAAAGAGATGATTTGCGAGAAATACTGAAATCCGTATACGATTTAGAACGACTCGCTGGAAGAATAGCATTCGGGAATGTGAACGCAAGAGATCTTATTCAATTACGAGAATCATTGAAAAAAATACCACATCTTAAAGCTCTTTTGGAGCAATTTTCACAGCCTGAGATTCAAAGGCTTGCACAAAACTTTTATTATCCTACACATATTGTTGATTTATTAGATAAAAGTTTAGTAGATGATCCACCGATTTCTGTAAAAGAAGGAGGGATCATTAAGGATGGTTATCACCAACAATTAGATACGTATAAGGATGCTTCTAGAAATGGCAAGCAATGGATTGCGGCATTAGAGCAAAAGGAGAAACAGGAAACAAATATTAAGTCATTGAAAATTGGTTATAATCGTGTATTTGGATATTATATTGAAGTTACAAAAGCAAATTTACATTTACTGCCTGAAGGTAGATATCATAGAAAACAAACATTAACAAATGCAGAACGATTTATAACCCCTGAATTAAAGGAAAAAGAGCAGCTAATCCTGGAAGCAGAAGAAAAAAGTGTAGAACTGGAATATCAGCTATTTATAGAGATTCGTGATCAGATGAAAGCATATATACCGGAATTACAGCGCTTGGCTGATGCCATCAGTCATATTGACGTCCTTCAAGGATTTGCTACGGTAAGCGAAGCAAATAACTATGTGAGGCCTACATTTGCAATGAACCACCAATTGCAGATTAGACAAAGTAGACATCCCGTGATCGAGCAGGTCATGAAGGAAGGCTCGTTTGTTCCGAATAATATTGATCTTGATGAGGAAAATAATATCTTATTAATAACGGGACCGAATATGTCAGGGAAGAGTACGTATATGCGGCAGCTGGCATTAACCGTAATTATGGGGCAGATCGGTTGTTTTGTACCGTGTGAATCTGCTGAATTGACATTATTTGATCAAATATTTACTAGAATTGGCGCTGCTGATGATCTCGTAGCAGGGCAAAGTACATTTATGGTAGAAATGCTTGAAGCAAATCATGCAATCGCAAATGCTACGGATAAAAGTTTAATTTTACTTGATGAAATTGGTCGTGGGACAAGCACGTATGATGGTATGGCACTTGCACAAGCGATTATCGAATACATTCATAACCATATTCATGCAAAAACCCTATTTTCTACGCACTATCACGAACTGACTGCATTAGAGAACACGTTAGCAAATTTGAAAAATATTCACGTACGTGCTGAGGAATACGAAGGAAATGTTGTCTTTCTGCATCAGATTAAACAAGGTGCCGCAGATGAAAGCTATGGTATTCATGTTGCTAAATTAGCAGATTTACCAAACCCGTTAATTGAACGGGCAAGTGAAATATTAAACGAATTAGAAGGTAAAGGGGCAAAGCCTACTTCGTTGCCCTCCGCACAAGAAACAAATTCTACTGGACAGCTATCACTATTTACTGAAGCGGAAGCACCAAATAAAGCCAGTAGTTCGAAGGCAAAAGTGGAAAGTCCAGTTATAGAGGAATTAAAAGCAATCGATTTGTTTGACATGACACCGATGGATGCAATGAATGAATTATATCGCTTACAGAAAATGATTAAAAAATAATGTAGAAAGGATTGTTTGCATGAAGATCATACAAATGCCAGAGGCACTTGCAAATAAGATAGCTGCTGGCGAAGTTGTGGAACGACCTGCTTCTGTAGTGAAAGAACTGGTTGAGAACAGTATTGATGCAAACAGTACATGGATTAAAATTGAGATTATGGAGGCAGGGCTTCAAGAAATAAAAGTAACGGATAATGGTGAAGGGATGACTGAAGCCGATTGTGAAAGAGCATTTCTTCGTCATGCAACGAGTAAAATAAAAAATGAAACAGATCTATTCCACGTGAAAACATTGGGGTTCCGCGGGGAGGCTCTTGCTAGTATTGCTTCTGTTAGTAAACTAACCGTTCAAACTTCCACAGGAGATGAAGCGGGTACTTTGTTAGTTTTAGATGGTGGGAAGGTAGCGGAGAAAAAGAAAACAGCGGCGAGAAAGGGTTCAGAAATAACAGTAAGTGATTTATTTTTTAATACTCCAGCTAGATTAAAATATATGAAGACGATTCACACAGAGTTAGGGCATATAACGGATTTGCTTAACCGCTTGGCATTATCCCACCCGGAGGTTCGCTTTGAAGTAACACATAATGGAAAGGGTTTGTTTAAGACAGCAGGTACAGGAGACTTGTTACAGGTAATATCCCAAGTTTATGGTATGAATGTAGCGAAGCAAATGCTCTATGTAAATCATAAAACATTAGATTTCTCTATTGAAGGATATATAGCTAAACCTGAAGTAACAAGGGCATCTCGAAATTATATGTCCACCATCATTAATGGTAGGTATATCAGAAGCATTCCGTTAAATCAGGCTATTCTTAGAGCTTATCATACGTTATTGCCGATTGGCAGATCACCAATTGTTGTCCTAACCATTCAAATGGACCCTATATTAGTCGATGTAAACGTACATCCGACAAAATTGGAGGTTCGCTTTAGTAAGGACAAAGAATTATTTACTGCCATTGAAAACACGATAAAAAGTAAGTTTAAAGATATTACCTTAATTCCTGAAATCCAACAAAAGCCGATCGTACGAGAAAAAACAGTACAGGATTCTTTATCGTTTAATGACCAAATTGAAAAGCCGCGTAAGCAAGCTTGGAGCAATGAAAAAATTTACGAAGGTCAGCAACCTATTCATCAAGTATCTACTCCTGAAGCGGAACAAGAAACGGAAGACTTGCAACCTGATTTGCAAATAGAACAGGTTACATCGAAAGCGGAGAATAGTGCAGAGAAGTCGCCAACAGTTCCAGAAGTAGAAGACAGGCTTGAAGCTACTCAACATATTCGACGTGTACCAGTTATGTATCCGATTGGCCAGCTACAAGGCACATATATCTTAGCCCAAAATGAAAATGGATTGTACATGGTCGATCAGCATGCAGCGCAAGAGAGAGTAAAGTATGAGTTTTTTAAACGCAAGCTTGGAAAGCCGATAAACGAATCTCAAGAGCTTCTGATACCATTAACCTTTGATTTTTCGAAGGAAGAGTCGATTTGGATTGAACAATATAAGGAAGAATTAAAACAAGCAGGGCTGTTTTTTGAGTCTTTTGGTCATCAAACATATATTATTCGTTCACATCCAGTTTGGTTTCCGAATGGGTTTGAAGAAGAAGTTATTCGTGAAATGGTTGATCAAATAATGAATGAAGAAAAAGTAAATGTCGAAAAGATACGGGAAGATGCTGCTATTTTAATGTCGTGCAAGCGTTCCATAAAAGCTAATCACTATCTAAATCAAGATGAGATGTATCATTTGCTTGAGGATTTACGTAATACGGAGGATCCGTTTACATGTCCACATGGAAGACCTATTATCGTACATTTTTCCACCTATGAATTAGAAAAAATGTTCAAACGTGTCATGTAATATGTATAAAGATAACCACACCTCGCTCATACTAAAAAAAATAAGAGAGGTGTGTGTATTATGGAAAATCAAAAGCTCATACAGTTTCTTAATCAATTGCTTTCTAATTATTTTGTTTTATATGTAAAATTACATCGATACCATTGGTTTGTTCAAGGAAGGCATTTCTTTCAACTACATGCACAGTTTGAAGAAATGTATGAGGATGTTGCGCAAGATTTAGATAAGATAGCAGAGCGAATTCTTATGATTGAAGGAAAGCCCTTAGCAACAATGATGAAGTATGTGAAGGAAGCGACGCTAGAAGAGGCGAATGCAGACGACAAAGAAAATGAAATGATGGAGCAGTTGATTCATGATTTTCAGCAACTGATAGCTGAAATTCGCAAAGAGGGGTTAATAGAGGCTAGAGATCACGAGGATGCACCAACAGAGGATCTGTTGATTTCAATACAAGCCAAATTAGAAAAATACATTTGGATGTCAAAAGCTTACATAGCTTATGAATAAAGATATACAATTAGGGGAATACTAATGAAAAAAAAGGTTATTGCAATTGTTGGACCTACAGCAGTAGGTAAAACAAAATTAAGTATTTCAATTGCAAAAGAATATCACGGGGCAATCATCAGCGGTGACTCCATGCAGGTTTATCAAGGGATGGATATTGGGACGGCAAAAATAACGGCGGAAGAGATGCAAGGGATTCCGCATTATATGATTGATATAAAAAATCCAGATGAAGCATTTTCAGCCGCTGACTTTAAGAAACATGTTAACATGTATATTGAAACGATCACAGCGGATGGTATGCTTCCAATTATAGTTGGTGGGAGCGGCTTATATATTCAAGCAGCATTGTATAACTATAACTTTCCATCACATAAAAAAGATGAAACAGTTACGAAAAGGCTGGAAAACGAATTACATACGAAGGGAATTGACCCTTTATATGCACGTTTAAAGAAAATCGATCCAAAACAAGCAGCCAAAATTCATCCCAATAATCATCGACGCGTGATACGTGCACTTGAAATCTATGAAACAACAGGAACTACAATGTCTGAATATCAAGAACTACAGGAGTTAGACTCACCTTATGATATAAAGTTAATTGGACTGGAAATGGAAAGAGAAACGCTGTATACCCGTATTAATCAACGTGTTGATTCAATGATAGAACAAGGGTTACTAGAAGAAGTTAATCGCTTATATATACAGGGCTATGGAGATACACAAGCCATGCGGGCGATCGGTTATAAAGAATTTATTCCTTATCTCCGCGGAGAACAATCATTGGAAGATGCTATTTGTTTATTGAAACGAAATTCTCGAAGATATGCGAAACGGCAATATACATGGTTTAGAAATAAAATGAATGTTACATGGTATTCGTTATCTTCTGACACAATTAATGAAAAATTTAGAAATATTTTAGATGATCTTGCAGGATTCTTAAAAGATAGGTAGAAAATATTATATATAGACAGAAATGAGGAGGAAGTATTATGGCGCAAACCGTGAATATTCAAGACCAATATTTAAATCAGCTGAGGAAAAATCATATTTCGGTTACTGTATTTTTGACAAATGGTTTTCAATTGCGAGGAATCATAAAAGCGTTTGATAATTTTACAGTTTTAATGGAAACAGACGGTAAGCAGCAATTAATTTTCAAACACGCTATTTCTACCTTTTCCCCAGTTAAAAATGTTGAATTGGACAAGGAATAACAATACAAACTGGGATGTCACATAAGGTACATTAAAATACAACGTCTGGAATTTATAAGGGGCTACTGAAGGAAGAGTGTTCGTTTGAAACCTGCATGGAGTAGGCTTGCTCGTGTGTGGTAGATAGTCGTGAATGGCGTATTTTCTAGTTGTATAGATAGGGAGCTATCTCTTGGGATAGCTCCCTATCGTTTATTGATGAGACATAGTGGTAAGAGCTGGGGAAAAGAATATCGGTATCGATGCAATTGCTACATTTTTAAAGACAATCTGAGAAAGTTGAAATACGAATCGTTAACATGAGAAATATAAACAGATCAGTTTTTCTTAAAACTTTCCAACTCAAGGATTTGGTTTCAAAGTTTACTAAATTTACTCTTATATTCATAAATGCTACTATAATCAAAACAATCCTTTTTTCCAACATTTTCTATTGGTTGAATATTTTATTCGATTAAAAGCAGTCCTTTTTATGGGCAAATGTCACACCTTTTTCATATGTGCGTATACTAGAATGACTGAGGGGTGATGACATGGAAACACAAATGATTAGGAATAAAAACGGGCAAGTAAATATCATTTTACAAGAAAGAAAGTCTGCAGTATCAACGAAACGTAATTTAGAAAAAGGATTCAAAAACAATCCTTTTAAACATATTGATCAGGCATTTTCATCATTTGTGGGTATGAATGAATTAAAAGAACGAATCAAAGAAATCTATGCCACTGTTGTTATCAATGAAAAGAGAAGGGAGCTTGGCTTACAAGATACAAAGCAAGTTCTGCATATGCTATTTAAAGGAAACCCCGGTACAGGAAAAACAACCGTAGCTAGAAAGCTAGCTAAGTTGTATTTTGAAATGAATTTATTAACAAAAGGACATTGTATAGAGGCTGAAAGAGCGGATCTAGTAGGGGAATATATTGGGCAAACTGCACAAAAAACGCGATCCATTATCCAAAAAGCGCAAGGCGGAGTTTTGTTTATTGATGAGGCGTATTCGCTGGCAAGAGGTGGGGAGAAGGATTTCGGAAAGGAAGCAATTGATACATTAGTAAAACACATGGAGGATAATCAGCATGATTTTGTCTTGATATTAGCAGGTTACCCATATGAGATGGAGCGTTTTCTAACTCTAAATCCTGGCTTACAATCAAGGTTTCCCTTTATTTTAGATTTTAAGAATTATGAAGCAGGTCAGTTGCTGTCTATTGCGAAGCGTATGGCTGTTGAACGAGATTACCAATTGACAAGGGAAGCTGAATTAGAATTAAAGGCTCATTTATATATGAAAACGAAAGAATACAATAGAAACTTTGCCAATGCTAGATATGTTCGAAATGTGATTGAAAATTCGATTCGGATGCATGCAATGCGGTTATTGGCAAATGAACACTTTACAGCCGATGATTTGATTCATTTAACTGCTAAAGATTTACAAATTAACGCCATGTAATTTTGTTATTATAGAATTGTTTGGTAAGATAGAAAAGGTGAACAGCCACTAAAATATCTAACAAAGAAGCTGAAAGGAAAGAGGTTCTGTTTGTGGCAGATGAAAAAATCGTAGTAATTGCTGTAAAAAAGCCAAATCAAGATGAAGAGCGGTTCGCCTCTTCGCTTCAAGAACTCACATCTTTAAGCCATACTGCTGGTGGAGATGTAAAACAAATTATGACGCAAAAGCGGGATCGAATCCACCCTGCTACATATATTGGATCTGGAAAGATAAAGGAAATTCGTTCGATAATTGATGAACTAGATATCGATTTAGTTATATCAAATGATGAGCTGTCTGCTGGCCAATTAAGAAATTTGGCGAGCTTATTAGGTGTTCGAATTATCGATCGAAGCCAATTAATTTTGGACATTTTTGCTATGCGAGCAAGAACAAAAGAAGGAAAACTGCAGGTAGAGCTTGCACAGCTAGAATATGCGCTACCGAGACTCCGAGGTCAAGGAGTTGAAATGTCTAGACTAGGTGCAGGTATTGGAACTAGAGGTCCTGGTGAAACAAAATTAGAGACGGATCAGCGCCATATACGCAGGCGGATTTATGATATTAAAAAGCGTTTAGAAACAGTCGTAAAGCAGCGTGAACAATATCGGAAGCGGAGGAAAACTAAGGATGTCTTTCAAATAGCCATTGTTGGTTATACAAACGCTGGAAAATCCACTTTGTTTAATCGATTAACACATAGTAATTCTTTAGAAGAAGATCAATTGTTTGCAACGTTAGATCCGCTAACGCGGAAAATCCAATTACCTGCAGGGCTACAAGTGCTTATAACGGATACCGTCGGCTTTCTACAAGATTTGCCAACAGCTTTAATTGCAGCATTCAAATCTACGCTAGAGGAAGTAACTGAAGCGGACTTCTTATTACATGTTGTAGATGGCTCTCATCCGGATCAGGATCAACAACAGGATACCGTTATGCAATTACTTAAAGAATTAAATGCACAATCGATTCCAATGCTAACGGTTTATAATAAAAAGGATTTACTTAAGCAGGATGTTATTCCAATCAATCAGCCGCATCTTGTTATAAGTGCATATGAGTCATCAGATGTCGTTCGATTAGTATCAACTATCGAACGTTTATTGAAGGAAGCGTGGCAGCGGTATAACGTAAAGTTAGATCCTGATCAAGGTAAGCTTATCCATCAATTAGAAAAAGAAACCATTGTAGAACATAAAATATTCGATGAAATGACAAATATATTTCAAGTTTATGGATATATGCGTCATGATCATCCATTAAATCGTATATTAGAGGAGTAAAGACAGCAAATGATTGAACAGTTAATTAAACAGGCAGAATTTGACTGTGCAGAGCAGCATAGAAATGTTAGTCATATCGTAGAAACGAATCAAAAAAGAGTTTTAGATGCATTTAGAAAATATCGAGTAAGTGATTCACATTTTAATTCAACCAGCGGTTATGGATATGATGATTTAGGTAGGGAAGTTTTAGAGCGGATCTATGCTGATGTTTTTGGTGGAGAAGATGCACTCGTCAGACCACAAATTGTATCAGGGACCCATGCCATTACGACTACACTATTTGGGATGCTGCGACCAGGCGATGAAATATTATACATAACTGGGAAGCCATATGATACGTTAGAAGAAGTAATTGGTATAAGAGGTACAAATACTGGTTCTCTCCGTGATTTTCATATTTCCTATAATAAAGTGGATCTAATGAGTAACGGTAGTATTGACTTTGTTGGGGTAAGGGAGGCTATGATTTCAAATCCAAAAGTAATTGGCATTCAACGATCAAAAGGCTATGATGATCGCCCGTCCTTTACCCTTACTCAGATTAGTGAGATGATTCATTTTATAAAAGAAATTGATTCGGATGCTATCGTATTTGTGGACAACTGTTATGGGGAATTTGTTGAAGAGAAAGAACCACTTCATGTTGGTGCAGATATTATTGCCGGCTCACTTATTAAAAATCCTGGAGGTGGTTTAGCTAGAGCAGGGGGATATATTGCTGGTAGAAGTGATCTAATCCAGCAATGCGCTAATCGTTTAACCGCACCAGGGTTAGGTAAAGAAACAGGAGCTACATTGGATACATTACATGAAATGTATCAAGGTTTTTTCCTTGCGCCACATGTTGTTGGTGAAGCATTAAAGGGGGCTATTTTTACTTCACGGATCATGGAGCTTGCTGGATATAATACATCACCAAGCTTCCAAGCGAAACGAACAGATTTAATTCAATCGGTTACCTTTCAGGATAGAGAGCAAATGATTACCTTCTGTCAGGCAATTCAAGAAAATTCGCCGGTTAATTCCTATGTAAAGCCTTACCCAAGTGAAATGCCAGGCTATGAAGATGAGGTCATTATGGCAGCCGGAACATTTATACAGGGAGCCAGTATTGAATTATCAGCGGATGGACCACTACGCCCACCTTATATTGCATTTGTGCAGGGTGGTTTAACCTATGCACACGTTAAAATAGCACTCGTTGAATCGTTAAAAAAATTAAAAAGTGATGATTATAACCCTATAAAGTAGGGTATATCCATGGCAAAGGGCGTTATGTTTTAAACGCCTTTTTTATGTTAGAAAACCTAACATATTATTGACATGTTATTTTACATAACATATAATAAAATAGAATTAATGATGAGGGGGTCATGAATTGAATGATCAGGATCGTCGTTCCATGCCCTTATTTGGAATTGGCATTGTTATTAAATTGACAGAATTAACAGCAAGACAAATAAGATATTATGAAGAACATGAATTAATTCACCCAGAAAGAACAAGTGGTAATCAGCGATTATTTTCTTTTCATGATGTAGATAGGTTATTAGAAATAAAAGATTTATTGGATAAAGGCTTAAATATCGCTGGTATCAAGCTGCTATTGAGTGAAGGACAAGAAAAGAAAGAAGTAGGCAAAAAATCGTCTGAATCATCAGATTTAAGCGAGAAAAATCTCCGCAGAATTTTAAGAAACGAGTTAAAAGAACCTGGCAGACACGGAAAAGCAAATTTACGGCAAGGAGAGCTGTCACGATTTTTTACCAATCATCCATAAGGTTTAGGAAAACAAGTGTGTTAACAGTATGTTATAGAACTGTTTTTCTATTCAAATAAAAAATATAGTTCATAGGAGGAGAAAGAATGGGAAAAAGCTTTACTAGGGAAGAGATTCTAAAGCAAATTAAAGAGGAAAACGTTCGTTTTATTCGTTTACAATTTACGGATATGCTTGGAACAATTAAAAATGTGGAAATCCCACTAAGTCAGCTAGACAAGGCACTTGATAATAAAATGATGTTTGACGGGTCTTCAATTGAGGGATTTGTTCGAATTGAAGAGTCAGATATGTATTTATATCCGGACTTAGATACATTTGTTGTGTTCCCGTGGACTTCTGAAAAAGGGAAAGTAGCACGTTTTATTTGTGATATTTATAAGACAGATGGTACTCCTTTTGAAGGCGATCCAAGATATAATCTAAAGAGAAACCTGAAGAAAATGGAAGAACTTGGATTTGATGCATTTAATATCGGTACGGAACCGGAATTCTTCTTATTCAAATTAGATGAAAAAGGCGAACCTTCTCTAGAATTAAATGACCATGGTGGATATTTTGATTTGGCACCTACTGATTTAGGCGAAAATTGCCGAAGAGATATCGTACTTGAGTTAGAAGAGATGGGCTTTGAAATTGAAGCTTCCCACCATGAAGTTGCCCCCGGCCAACACGAAATAGATTTCAAATATTCTGATGCTGTAAAACATGCAGATGATATTCAAACATTTAAGTTAGTGGTGAAAACCATTGCTAGAAAGCATAATCTACATGCGACATTCATGCCTAAACCGTTATTCGGTGTAAACGGATCCGGAATGCATGTAAATATGTCACTTTTCAAAAATGGCGAAAATGCATTCTATGACAAAAATGGCGATATGGAGTTAAGTGAGACTGCATATCAATTTATTGCAGGTGTTATTAAGCATGCTAATAGCTTTACGGCTGTTACCAATCCAACAGTAAACTCTTATAAACGATTAGTTCCTGGCTATGAAGCCCCTAGCTATATTGCTTGGTCTGGCTCTAATCGAAGCTGTCTAATGCGTATTCCAAACTCTCGAGGAATTAGCACACGTGTTGAAGCTCGCAGTGTAGATCCATCTGCAAATCCTTATCTAGCTCTATCTTCTTTATTGGCAGCTGGATTAGATGGTATTGAAAAATCAATGACACCACCTGCAGCAGTAGATCGTAATATTTATGTTATGACGAAGGAAGAGCGTGAAGAAAATGGAATTCAAGATTTACCAAGCACACTTGCAGGTGCTTTAGAAGAATTGAAGAAAAACCAAGTAATTGTTAACTCTCTAGGTGAACATCTTTTCGAACATTTTGTAGAAGCAAAAGAAATCGAATGGGATATGTTCAAAACACAAGTGCATCCTTGGGAACGTGAACAATACTTGAGCACGTATTAAGATTGATTAACTCCTTAGCACATAATGTGTTGAGGAGTTTTTTTAAATGGTTTTTAATCGTTCATATTTTACCTTACCCACAAACGTCCCACTTTTATTTTAAAAATTATGTATTGATTTCATTGAAATTGTTCATCTAGCTTTTTGGAAATATGAGAAGAGACATCTGCAGTAATTTGATAGCTGCCATTGCCTAGTCTTTCTAGCTTCCATAAGTAAAACAATGTGCGTGTGTCTGAGAGAATGAATAGGAAAATTAGGCGATCTAGCTTGGCTTAATATTTTTCTTAAAGAGTGAATTCACAGGCATATGATCACCATTATTTCTGGAAAGCACTAAATGCAAATGAAATGGCGTTTTATTTCAATTCCACTTTTACGATAGGTTCATATTTACTTAATATCTCAAATGTAGTTTCTGATGTAGAAATAATTTGATGTTCGATATTGTCAATGTCAGTTCCTGGTCCGGGTAAATTATCAAACCATTTTATAAATTCGGATTTTGTTGTTTTATATAGATACCAATTTTGCTTGTTATCTCCAAAATAGTCTTCCCTAGCTATACTGGCTGCTTCTAATAAATAGCTCGCTTTCATTTCATCTATAAGACGAATTGCAAGTACAAAATTCCCGAATTCTGATTGATCATATATAAAGCTAAATATTCTATTTTCATTTTCAACTTTTATAACCAATCCTTTGGGTGATTCAGATAAAGAAATTTTATCTAAGAATTCTCCATGTTCATATTCCTTTGGATGCCAAATATTAATTAGTTATCACCTCTCTTTGGGTAACGGAATTTGTTTTTACAAAAATTTATTGTCGGTTCTTTACCACTACGGCTTTTATAGTAACTTACTGCCCTTTTATGATTAAATTATATTTCTATAAAAGTTCTCAAATTCCTGCCAATCTATTTAAAGAATAAAATTTTTAAAGAATATAACGTCATATCAAACAAACTAAAACACCCCTCACAGCAGGAGCTTTTACATTATATACATAAAGGTATTAGTGTGCAAAAACTAAGGATCAGCGAGGATTTTCATTTTCTAGTCTTCTTAACTGATCCACGAAACCATCCTTCAATTCAAAATTCGTTTCATAATTTACTTCTCCATAACAATCTTAGTCATTTCTCTTTCATAAAATCACCTATCGAGAACGTTCTTATCGTTTATTTCATATTCATAAAATTCCTCTTTTATTTTTTATAGTCAATGCATAAATTGGTGCAAGTATATGCATTCTATATATCAAATATTTAGAAAAGGATGTTGTTTTACTAATGATTCAAATCACTTTTTGGGCTGTTTTTATTTTGCCATTCATATCTTTATTTTTTTAGATCGTTCTGTTATTCGAAGATATATATCAGTCGCGCTTTTTGTAACAGTCATAAATGTTATTTTGTATGAGATTGCCTGACACAAAACTGGTGGAAATACGATAAATCCCTTTTTTCTTGGGATAAAATAACACCTGCTCCTTTAGTGTTCAGCGCATATTGGGTTGCAACCATATGGATCTTTCATTTTACTTTTCGGAAGTTTTGGGTATATTTTGTAACTAATTTAATTTTGGATGGGATGTTTGTATATGCTTTAGTTCCATGGATGAGGGAAGTTGAAATTGTTACAGGGAACTTGTCAGAAATCCTAATGTTATTAATAATGACAATAGTTGCCAATGTCATTTATGTTTATCAAATGTGGTATGAAAAGCAGGAAGGAAACTAATGGTTTGGAAAAATTTAAACATACATAAAAACATCTTCTTATAATTACTGTCGAGAGAAGTTAAAAGAAGGTGGCATTGTATTGAAATAAAACACATTAAAGTAGCCGGACCATATTTACTTATAAAAAGCATTATTGATGTGCGGATAGATTAAAAGGAACAACACTAAGTTCTCTAGGAAATTTTGAGTAAGTCTGTTCATCCTTCTAATTAATCATATGCACTTGCTGTTTTTTTAAAAATTTTCTGATTGAATCATTTTAGTTACACTTCTTTGTCTAGAGCCTTGATACTGAATCCTGTACCGTTGGGTTGAATCCTTTAACAATTAACCATATAGCCAAAACCAGTTGATGAAAGGCTATTGGAATGTTTAGTATCATGTAGGTTGCATCCAAACCGATGAAGTAAATCATAAATAATAAGCTTGCCAATATGGACAATGTAGATCCAATAATACCCCAAACTGACAACCAACGTGGAACAAGTTTTGTTTGGCAAAATATGCAGTTAAATAAGAGCATAGCCAAAGCAAAAGCCAGGGTCGTTGCCACATGGTTCACCAAATCACGTCCTGTCTGTAACAATTCACCTAAGGACTGAAAATACGATATATCCATTGCTCCAACTTTTGTAAATTCATGGCTTAATGTCAATAGTAACAGAAGAATGAATACACCAATTATAATGAACACACCCGCAATAATGCCAAAGGCTACAGACCCAAGAGCCAAACCTTTATTATGCTTACTTAGTATCGGATACATTAAAATAGGAATACCAAAGTATGCAACAATCATTAACAACTGGAAAAACGCTCCTATTAGTACTTGGTTTTTATATGTAAAAGCATTGACAATGTAGTTTGCTTCATCTATAACAGGAACAACACTAAATATACCTACAACCATCCCGGCTATTAATAACACTCCAGTAATTAGCGCAGAACTTGTACTCTTACTCAACATTTAACCTCCCAATACCTACTTTTTATAAAAATTTAACAGAATAGGGGTTAGATAAAGCAAATAATTTGATTAGGCCACTGTCAAGAAAGCGGACAATCAAAAATATTAAGCCCCTCCTTAGAATAATTCGTTCCCTATAGTTAAAAAAACTCCATGTATTTATGAGGCCACTGAAAAAGTCCAAAAAAGATATGATTTCCATTTTATTATGGGATTCATATCTTTTTTTAGTTACAATAAAAGTACTAAGATGGAGCGGGTGGATACAATGATACAAAAACAACAATCAATAATATTAAGTGCATATTCGGAAATTTATGATCTGGTTGTACCTAAGGATAATGT
>NZ_CANMAB010000085.1:0-18798 GCF_947495635.1 uncultured Virgibacillus sp.
GTCGGAGCATTGCCAATATACATCAAACATTTCAAAATAACTACTTGGCTTAACGCAGTCATTGCACTGATTTTATATTTTCTTAACTTTGAACAAAAGCGCAAGTAGCCGATTAGAAACGTAGCGACTGGAGCGCGGAACGAGTCAACGAAGATAAAGGAATCACGGTGAGCTTGCGGCCAATGACTTATTATAAAAAAAGAGCGGTACCAACCCGCTCTTTTTTTGCTTCCATTATTTTCTTACGCTTTTGCATTTGCATAAGAGTCAGTTAAAGCTGTAATAATTAAGCCAATAGCTGACGCGAATAGAGCAGCAATGCCCCATCCTCCAAACCCAGCACCCATAATATCGACTTTTTCGACTAAAGTAGCTAATACAAGAAATACGATACCCACAATAACTAATAAAAATCCGGGAATATAACCTGTATAGCTTTTTTTCGATGTTGCTTTTAACAGGACTAAACTGATAGCAACAAGAATTACCGCTAGTATTGCACCAATTGTAAGCACTGACTGTACCATATTTTCACCTCATACAATAAATATATTGCTTAATATAGTCTACAATTGAACACGCATAAAGTCAATTATACATCCCTTTTTTTCGGTGGCGTTTTCATGACAATGGATAAATAAATTAGAATTGTCAAATAAAATGATGAATATAGTTTTATAAATAGTAAAAAGGAGGTTTTGAAATGAAGAAGCGTTTTATTTGGTATATTCTTGCTGCCTTTATTTTATCCATCATTGTCGGAACTATGTTAGGAGAAAATGCTAGCTTTGTTCAACCACTTGGCGACCTATTTTTACGTCTGATTAAGTTTATTATTGTTCCATTAATTTTAGCTACCATTATTGTCGGAGTCACCAGTGC
This sequence comes from uncultured Virgibacillus sp., assembly GCF_947495635.1. Lineage (NCBI taxonomy): Bacteria > Bacillati > Bacillota > Bacilli > Caryophanales > Bacillaceae > Virgibacillus > uncultured Virgibacillus sp. Next base: position 883 of record NZ_CANMAB010000085.1, read on the forward strand.
TGGAAGCGTCAGAAAGCTAAGCAGATTGGGAGGAAAAACATTAGGATATTATTTAGCCACAAGCTTTATCGCCATCTCCATTGGACTCATTTTCGGATACCTGTTCACACCTGGTACAAATACAGGAATTGATACACCTGAGCCAAGTTCAAGTTCAGCTCTAGCTGAATCAGAAGGTGTTATTCAAACAATTTTAAACATTGTGCCAACTAATCCAATGGAAGCATTAGCAACAGGAAATATTTTACAAATTATCTTTTTTGCAATATGTATAGGGATTGGCATTATTTTAGTAGGAGAATCTGCGCTACCGGTTCAACGATTTTTTAATGGACTTGCCGACATCATGTATAAAATTACGAATAGCATTATGTTGCTAGTTCCATTTGGTATATTCGGATTACTTACACCTATCATTGGTGAATATGGTTTATCCGTCCTCCTACCATTACTAAAATTAATCTTAGCAGTGCTGGCAGCATGTATTATCCATGCAGGAATCGTTTACGCACTCGCTGTAAAATCAATGGCAAAAATGAATCCATTCCATTTCTTTAAAGGAATCTTCCCAGCTGCAGCTGTTGCATTCAGTACTTCAAGTAGCTCTGGAACACTACCAGTGACAATGAAAAACACACAAGAAAATTTAAATGTTTCTAAGGAAACAAGTAGTTTTACATTGCCATTAGGCGCCACAATAAATATGGATGGTACTGCTATCTATCTTGGAATAGCAACTGTTTTTATTTCCCAATACTATCAAATTGAGCTTTCCTTTCCACAATTACTAACCTTAGCACTAGTAGCAACATTAGCCTCTATTGGTACTGCTGGTGTACCCGGTGCAGGATTAATCATGCTTACAATGGCATTAACAGTTGTTAGTCTGCCCCTCGAAGGGATCGCACTGATTGCAAGTATAGACAGAATTCTTGATATGATGCGTACTTCCGTTAATGTCATCGGAGACGCATCAGCAAGTGTTGTCGTTGATGCATCCGAGTCGCAGCGAGAAATAAATAAAACATAGCTATACTAAATAACGAAGTAAACACCAAACGTAATTAAGAAACGAGACATGTAAGCGATTCATCTCCTTGTTAACAGATCGATAATATAAAGCGAAACTTCAATCAGGTGGGGGGGTTTGTTTCCCCCCCACTGATTGTGGGGAGCTTACTACCAGTAATATATGGGGTAAACGAAAATAGTATTTCATTTGAAGAAGATTTTATTCTCCTCCGAATGTTAGTTACAAAGTAAACGAGGTTCATTCACTTGTAATTTTTAACTAACCTACCCTTATTCTAAGATCATGCTTGTTACACAGGAAATTGTTAAAAGACATTTAAAGAAAAATGAAACTTTGATCCCACACCTTCTTCACTTTCCACCCATATTTCTCCTTTATGACAGTTGATAATCTCTTTACTAATGGATAAACCCAACCCATGTCCACGCATTTGTTTATCACTATTGTTTGTATAAAATCGTTCAAACACATAAGCAATTTCTAAAGCTGGAATCCCTGATCCTTCATCTTCTACCGTAATAATTGCTTGTTTATCAATAACCGTTAATCGTATTCGAATTTCTCCTTTCTTTGTATGTTTGATTGCGTTAGCAACTAAATTCGTCATTACTTGTTCTATTCTTTTCACATCAACTTCAACCAATAATTCCTGTTCTGGCATTGTATTAAAATTCCACTGGTAACGCAGACCAGCCTGCGTTACATCTAATTCAAATAGATGACAAAGATGCTTAAATAGTTGACGTAATGATACTATTTCCATCGAAAAATCTAGATTTCCAGCCTCCAATTGAGCAAGGTCAAATAAATCTTGAACAAGCCGATTTAAAGAGAATAGTCGTTTCTTAATTACTTGTAGATAAGAAAGCTTCTTTTCATCTTCATCAACGGTACCATCTAAAATTGCATTCACATAACTCTGAATGGTCGCAATCGGCGATCGCAAATCATGCGATATATTAGATAATAGCTTTCTTCTCATTTCTTTTGATTTAGCTAAGGAATCATTCGCTTGTATAAGGTTTTGATTGGCTTTATGTAATAAATTTGTCCGTTCTTCTACCTTCGCCTCTAATGATCCATATAAATATGCATTTTCAATAGATATGGCAGCCTGTGAAGCTAATAATGTGAGCAACACAATGGAATCCTGTGTAAAAACGTAGGACGCCTTATTATTTTCTATATACAGTACTCCAGTTAATTTTTGTTGATAAACGATAGGTATTGCTAGAATTGATCTAACCTGATTTTCTTTTATATAGTTATCGTTTAGAAATCCGCCCTTTTTAAAGGCTTCTCCTAGCACAACTGGTTCCATTGAACTTGCAACATAATGAACCAGTGAAACAGAAAAATTTTTCTGACCGTCAATGGATTTTGTCTTTTCGTAGATACTAACCTTTTCTTCTTCATAAGCTGCTGCCAGCTTCAATTCTCCAGGATAATTTAGAATAAGAAACGCCTTTTCTGCTCCTGCATTTTTCACAACGAGATTCATCAATTGCTGTAATAGACGGTTCCATTTAATTTCACGCGAGATAACGCTCGCTGCTTCGAAAATAGCATTCACATTTAAGCTTTCCTTCTCCATTTGCATAATCGGCATCTCTTTTTGCCGTTCAGCAAATAATTCTGGATGGCCCTGCGATATTTGTAATGCTACGTTGACTGCTCCCCAATCCATGAAGTACTGATATGCCTCAACCATATAAGCCATTGCTGACTTCGGTAAATCTCTATTCAAATAGTAATGACCTGCACATAGATTTGCTAATGCAGCATCCTGAATATAACCATTTTGTTTCGCAAAATTACTTGCTTGATTATACAAATAAATTGACTTATCATTCGCATCTTTTATAGATGTTAATTCTGCTTTTACAAGTAAAAACTTATGCAAATAGTTTGCTTCTCCATGCGTTGACCACATTTTTAATTTGGCTAACCGCTTCTTTACAATAGCTTTCCCTTCTTGCTTAGATAACTGACCATCTCTTATTAATCTTACCGTCCAAAGCGCGTCATAAAAATAGTAATCCGGCACAATTACAAGAATAAGGTTGTCATCAACTAGGCGATCTAATTTCTTCATAATAGCAATTGCTTCTTGCTTATTTTGAAACAAATATGTCATCTGCAATCGAATTGTATAATGAATAATCGTTGCAGAAAGATCATTCGTAAATTCGGCAAATTCCCAGTTTACCTCTGAGTATTTAGATGATAACACATTAATCCAGTCCACCACTTCATCTAAGAAATCATTGGACAATATATACTCATTTCGTCTTGCAAATTCCAATTGTCTTTGAATTCCTGCTTTTACATCCAGTAAGTGTTCTCCTTTTATAAATAAAATCAACCCAATAAATGAGCTATTAGCACCAGCGAGATGAAGGTTACCTGATTCGATGCATAATTGCTGTGAACGTTCTAAATAATAGATGTTGCCATTAATATGATTTTTCCAATGATTAACAAAACTGCCAAACACAAAATATACGCGAGCCTTTAAACTGTTATCCGAATACTTTTCGGTATGCTTTATTGCTAAATTTGCAAAGTAGTAGCTTGCATCATAATCGTTAAAACCAGCACTCATCATTAAGGCATAATTATTATAAACCAATGCAGTGACATCCATATCTCCATGTTTTAAAGTCAAGCGAAGCGCTCGCAACATCAGTATTGTTGCTAAGTTTTGATTCACATGATAGGTAGGTGCATTTGTATTAATTAATGTTCGCATCATAGAATGTACGGTTTTATTTGCTACCTCTGGAAGGTTTAATAGATGACGTTCTTTCCGTTTTAAAGCCAGCTTTGTCAGCAAATATTCCTTCGTAATATCATACTTACTTGGATTTCGTTTGAAGTTCCAATTAATTAGCTGTAATCCTTCCAATCCTGCTTCTGTAGCCTTTTCTACTTGATGAATATGTGTATACAGCGTGATTTTTAGATCATAGATGCGTAATTTATCCTGTATCGAAGTAGCATAATGAAGAGTTTCATTTAATGTGTTTTCAGCTAGATCAAACTGCTGATTTAAATACTGAGCTTCACCAAGCCCAATCATAATTTTATATGTAATTGCATAATATTGCTCTTTCCATTTCACATCCGAAAGTAACTCATAGCCAATATGAAAATAATGAAGAGCAGCATCTGTTGCCGCACGATACTTAGCCTTTTCCCCAGCTTTCCAATTCCATTCTACTAACTCTAGCTGTTTCTGCCTTGATAATAGGTTTCGACTAAGGTTTAGATGATTAACAATATCAAAAATATATGCTTCTCGCTCTTTTTTAGTATAATTATTCAATAACTGCAGCCCTATCATGAGATGATATGCTTCTCTTTCCGTTTTTGAAAGGCTGGTGTAGAAAGCTTGTTGCACTTTGTCGTGTAGGAATCGATACGTAGGCGGATGCTTATCTAATAGGGAGATATCTTCGTTTGGATATATCCACTTATAACTTGCATCTAACGGGAGGACTAATCCTTCTTCAAGGCCATGCCATAGATTGTCTGCAACTTCATGATAACTCTTCTCAGAAATAGTAACTAATGACTTTAAATCAAATTGGTTACCGAAACATGAGGCTAACTGTAAAATTTTTATGGTATGAATAGGTAATTTTCCCATCCGTTTTAAAATAAAATCGATAATTGAATCTGACATCGAAATTTGTTTCAACGCAACGGTATCAATTCTCCATTCTGCCGTATCTTGATGGTACCCAATAACACCCTCATCATGAAACGATTGAAATAGTTGGACAATGAAAAATGGGTTCCCTTGTGTTATATGGTAAACTAGCTTCTCAACATATGAAGTGTCCATTTTAGTTAAAGAAAGGGTTTCACTAACCCACTCCTTTATATGCTTTTTCGTTAGAGGGTGAATTGGAATTTTTGTAATCTGTACTTTTTCTTGTTTTAGCCTTTCTAGCATTGCTTCAAATGGGTGCCCGACAAATATTTCATTATCACGATATGCGCCTATAATAAGTAAATGCTGATTATTAGGATTGATTAAGAGATAATGAATCAAATCAAGTGTAGCACTATCCGCCCATTGTAAATCATCTAAAAATAAAACAAGTGGATGATCTCCTTTAGCGAAAACACCAATAAACCTCCTAATTGCTTGTCTGAAGCGATTATGAATTCCTTCAGGAGGAAGATCACTTTGTTCTGCTTGTGAGCCAATCAACCATTTTATCTCAGGGATAAAATTGACAATGACAGCTGTATACGTATCTAATTCTTCTATTAAGCGACTTCTCCACTTCGCAGTACTTGCTTCTCCTTCTGATAGAATTTGCCGTAATAATATCTGGAATGCATGAATAATTGGCGCATATGGTATCTCCTTATTTAGGTGCATAAATTTCCCGGAAATAAAATATCCCTTTTCCTTAACAAGTGGTTTATGTAACTCATTTATCAACACTGTCTTGCCAATACCTGAAGGTCCTGGTACTAGAAGAAATTCTGTGCCTCCCTCTTTAATACGGTAAAAACCTTCTAACAGCTGCTTACTAGCTTCTTCTCTGCCAAACAATTCGCTTGGTCTTTCATAAACGCTAGCTTTATCTTTTTGTTGAAGTATGAAAGGAACGATGGTACCGGTCTGATTTAGCTGATTTAAACAAATCGCTAAGTCCTCTTTTAAACCAAAAGCGCTTTGGTACCGAGTTTCGGGCATTTTTTCTAAAAGTTTCATAATGATCGTTGATAGCATTACTGGTATTTTTGTAGTAATACTACTTGGGTCAATTGGTAATTTTGTGAGGTGAGCATGAATCATTTCTGCGGGATGATCTGTTTGAAATGGCAAATCTCCAGTAAGCATCTCATATAAAACGACTCCAAGAGCGTATAGATCTGTACGATAATCCAACGACCTGTTCATTTTACCTGTTTGTTCCGGGGACATATATGCAATATGATCTTTTATTTGATAAGGACTTACATTTGGATGTGGAAGCTCAGACGAAAGTGTTGTTGATTGATAAAACCCTGTTATCTTAATGCCATTCCCTTGTGAAGCTATTAAAATATTTTGAGGATGAATAGATTTATGTATAACGCGCTCTTGATGTATTGTACCAAGTGCATGTGCTATTCTTAAGGCAATAGCTATTAAATCTTTGACAGTTGGTTTACTATTTTCATACCAATCCATTAGCGTTCTACCAGAAAACGGCTCCATCACTATATATATATCGCCACCATGATTCTTTCGTTGCAAGGGTTTAAGAACATAATTACTCGTTAACTGCTTTGCCATATAAAAATCATGAAGCACCTCCGCCTTGCGTTGAGCGTAATTTGTACTTTTAGTGTCTTTTTTTATACAGACTATCGCTTTATCTTGCATGGAGAATGCCTTATATAAATCCCAAGTATCTGCTTCAATCACCGTATCTACTATTCGGTACCCTGGTAATGTTATCATGAAAACATCTCTCCCTATTTTCAAGAATTGCTTCGTGAACTACTCCCACCACTTACCACCCTTACGGGTTGCTTGAAGTGGGGGCTTCTTGGGTAATCGCCACTTTTGGTAGCTGACGAAATGGACCAAGCTAACCCTCTTGTTCCAAGAGTTTATATTTTCATTAGGCACTTGCTAATAAGCGAATGCCTTCTTTTTTGATATGGAGAGCTGAATTATAATCTCTATCGAGATTTAACCCACACGAACAAGCGTATGTTCTAATTTCTATAGGCATTGGTTGGATATTTCCGCAACTCGAACAAGCTTTGGTAAGTTTTATCGACAAATACTTAATAAATTAGCAAAAGAACAACGTAAACTTTCTCGTAAATGGAGACTTCTTTCGGAAGTACGTTAACGAACACATTTGACTCTTTAACTATATTTAAATGAAAATTTAATTAATTTTAAACTCCCTTTATACATGATTATTTAATCTTATAAATAAAGGGGGAGTTAGAATGAAAAAACAGGAGATTACTCAGAATCAATGTCAATACGATGAAGAATGGATTCAATTAATTTCCTTAGCTAAATTCTATGGGTTTACTACAAACGAAGTACGTTTCTTCATTAAATGTATAAAAGAAAAAGACTACTAATTACGCTGCTCACTAGCAAACCTATATCCTATACCTCGGATCGTTTGTATATATTGGGGGTCTTCTGGATTATGCTCTATTTTCTTCCGAATATTACTTATATGGACCATAACTGTTCGATGATCCCCAAGACTGTTCACTCCCCAAATCAATTCAAATAACTGCTCCACACTATAAACGCGATTGGGATTACTTGCCATCAAATACAGTAGTTGAAATTCTTTTGCAGATAATTTCACCTGTTTTCCGTGCGCTATCACTTCAATACTTTCGGGTTTTATCAAAATTCCAGGATAGATAATTTGCTTAGCCGTTGCATAGGTAGTTTCTCCTTCAACTTTGGTCGATAATACTCGATGACGTCGTAAATGTGCTTTAACCTTCGCTACAATAACTGGCATACTTGTACTCTTTGGGATAAAATCATCTCCACCAACTCCAAGACCAAGGATCTTGTCTACATCCTCTTCCTTCGAACTAAGGAATAATATAGGAATTTCTGATTTTTTTCGGATCATTTGACAAAATTCATATCCATCTAAATAAGGCATCATGACATCTAATAATATTAAATCAGGATTTATTTTATCCACACATTCGATTGCTTGGTAACCATCTTCTGCTAAATGAACCGAGAATCCATTTTTCGTCAAATATAATCCCAAGACCTCTAGCATGTCTAAATCGTCGTCAACAATTAATATTCTCTCGCTTGCCATCAACCATCACCTTACTCAATAATATAATGATAAGAATTTAAATTTTCAGTAAAATCAGCATATGACTATTATACTACACAAGATAGATTTTTCCAGTTTTCTCTGTTTTATTTTACAGTTAGTTTCATAATTATTGTCTACTCGCTTTATTATAGGAGGTACATAGATATTTTGACTAGCTTTAATAGTCTTTTACAATACTTAAAAGGACATTTTGGCATTTATGTTGAATAATATATATTAGGAAAGATAAGGAGGATAATCATGCAAACAACATTTGAAAATTATACATATGAACGCCCTAATTTACCTCAAGTAAAGCTAACATTCAAAAAGTTAGTAACTGCTTTTACACAAGCTCAATCACTCGACCAGGCAAATCAATCCTTAACAGCAATTAACGATTTTCGAAATCGATTATCAACTATGTTCAATTTGGTCTATATTCGAGCTTCTATTGATACAAATGTTGAATACTATCAAAATGAGAGGGATTTCTTTGACGAGGCAGAGCCAGAAATAAGAGGCCTTACCTTTGATTTTTATAAAGAATTAGTAGCTTCTCCATACCGAGATGAATTAGAAAAACAATGGGGGGCTCAACTTTTTCACATTGCAGAATGCGAATTAAAAGCATTTTCACAAGAAATTATTCCATTGCTTCAAAAAGAAAATAGATTGACTTCCGCATACGCAAAACTAGTAGCATCCGCTGAAGTCGAGTTTCAAGGAGAAACTTATACACTTGCACAACTTGGACCATTTGCTCAGGATAAAGATCGCAATGTTCGAAAAGAAGCAAGCTTAGCTAGTGCAGAATTTTTTAACACACACCGCGAGCAATTTGATGAGATATATGATCAATTAGTAAAAATCAGACATGAAATAGCGACAACACTGGGGTATAAAAATTTTGTGGAGGTAGGCTATCTACGGATGCAGCGCATCGATTACGATGCTGAGATGGTCCATAATTTCCGTAAGCAAGTAAAAGATGTCATTGTTCCTTTAGCTTCGGAGCTATATAACCAGCAGGGAAAACGTATTGGTGTGGATACATTAAAATTTTACGATGAAAATTTCCGTTTTCAAAGCGGAAATGCAACACCAAAGGGCAATCCGGAGTGGATTATTGAGAATGGTAAAAAAATGTATAAAGAGCTTTCTCCTGAGACTAACGAATTCTTTCAATTTATGTTGGATCGACATTTAATGGATTTGGAAGCAAAAAAGGGAAAAGAAGCTGGAGGCTACTGCACGATAATAGAAGATTATCAAGCTCCATTTATTTTTGCTAATTTCAATGGAACGTCAGGAGATATAGATGTTCTTACACATGAAGCTGGTCATGCCTTTCAAGCATACGCAAGTAGTCATTTTAGAATTCCTGAATATTTATTTCCAACATCAGAGGCTGCGGAAATCCATTCAATGAGCATGGAATTTTTCACATGGCCATGGATGAAGTATTTCTTCGGAGAGGATACTGAAAAATATAAATATGCTCACTTAACTGAAGGTCTGCTATTTTTACCATACGGTGTAGCAGTGGATGAATTCCAGCATCTCGTATACGAAAATCCACAATGGTCACCTGCAGAGCGAAAACAAGCTTGGAGGAATCTCGAAGCGATTTACCTACCACATCGTGATTATGACGGCAATGATTATCTTGAATCTGGTGGTTTTTGGCAGCGCCAAGGACATATATATGATAGCCCTTTCTACTATATTGATTATACGTTAGCTCAAATCTGCGCCTTCCAATTTTGGAAACGATCACGTGAAGATCATGAATCAGCATGGAAAGATTACATCAAACTATGCAAGCTTGGAGGTTCTATACCTTTCTTACAACTGGTAAAATCAGCGAATCTCTCTTCACCTTTTAGTGAAGGGACGGTAGAATCTGTTGTAGAAACCATAAAGGATTGGTTGTCTTCTATAGATGATCAAGCTTTATAAGTGAAACTTCAATCAGCGGGGGGTTTGTTATCCCCGCTGATTGTTAATACCACAAAAATTATCAACACTATGTTTATGCAGTCGTTAAAATGGGATACGTACTTTCAACATATCGTAATTGCTTATCTTTTCCGTTCACTAAAATAGAATGTGTAATATAATTCCCATTGACCGTCTTTATTCCGTTTAGAAATAAATTTGCGGTAATTCCCGTAGCAGCGAAAATGCAATTATCCGTATTTACTAATTGTTGATGAGTTAATGCTTGTTCCGGGTTTACTATTCCCATTTGTAAACATCGTTGTATTTCCTCGCTATTCCTGGGCATTAGCTTTGCCTGCATCTCTCCACCAAGACATCGTGCTGCAACAGCTCCCAACACCCCTTCTGGTGCTCCACCAATCCCCAGAAACATATCAATATCTAATTCTTCCATACAAGTCGCAGTCGCATAAATAACATCTCCATCATTGAATAAAAGTACGTTTGCACCACAATTCCGAATACGATTAATATATTCTCTGTGTCTTGGTCGATCTTGAATAAGAATATTTAATTGATCCATCGGTTTATCTAACGCCTTTGCCAACGTGTGTAAATTATCTTCTAACGGGGCTTCAATATCAATTTTCCCTTTTGCTTTTGAGCCGACAGCTAGCTTTTTCATGTACATATCTGGTGCATGAAGTAACGAGCCCCTTTCAGCTGCGGCGATCACTGTAATGGCATTTCTTTGTCCATTGACGATTGGTGTTGTTCCTTCAATAGGATCCACTGCAATATCAACAGCAGGACCTGTTCCAATACCTACCTTTTCACCAATGTACAACATGGGGGCCTCATCTATTTCCCCTTCACCAATTACAACAGTCCCACTCATCTTTAGTCGATTCAGTTCCTCTCTCATAGCGGATGTTGCTGCTTCATCAGCTGCAATTTTATCTCCACTCCCAACCCAAGGCTTTGATGCAATCGCAGCTGCTTCAGTAACCTTCAAAAAATCTAATAACAATGCTTGCATTAGATACTCCCCCTAGTTTAGCTGCAATGATTACCTGCAGCTACTTCTTCACAACTTTGATTTAAAAATTTCTTTTCGTTTTCAATAATTTTATCTACTTTTCGTTTTGAACCATTTGCCCAAGAAACATTTAAAAAGGCCTCAACCACCTTTTTTCCAATTTCAATGCCAATAATTTGTGCACCCATTGTTATAATTTGTGCATTATTACTTAACTGGGCACGTTCTGCAGAGTACGTATCGTGAGCAAGGGCAGCACGAATTCCCGGATATTTATTTGCAGCTATACATACACCAATGCCTGTTCCACAAATTAATATTCCCCTATTTAATTCTCCTGCTCGAATCGCCTGCGAAACTTCAAAGGCTACATCTGGATAGTCAACAGCATTACAGGAATGACATCCATAATCAATCATTTCATGTTCTGTATCCTTCAAAAATTCTTTTATAGATTCTTTAAATGCATATCCATTATGATCACTGCCAATCCCAATTTTCATGTTACAAAGCCCCCATATTTCTGTTCATTTCTTTTCATTTTATTTCATATTTTATTATTTTTCAATATTTATTTTCGTTTTTATTTATTGTATTGTTTTTAAAATAAAATGGGGATCTTACTTCCAATAAAATGCGCGATAATAATTACAAAAAAATAGAATCAGAGAAAAGTATCTGATCCTATTTTTTTCGATCCTTTACTCTTTTTTTATTACCCTTAACTTGCTTTTACTTTTTTCGCTTCCACAAAGTCTAAAAACGTAGCAAGTATGAAATAGGCAGAAGTAGCTCCTGGATCTAGAGCACCTACCGATCTTTCTCCTAATCTACTAGAACGCCCCTTTCTCGATACTAAATCCTTCGTAGATTCCATACCTTCTTTTGCCGCAGCAATTGCCTCACTATATGCTGCAATAAAGTCGTTCGATTCCTTATATTTCGTCTCCAACATCGTCGCAAATGGTTCAAGTGTATCAACCATTGTTTTGTCTCCAACTTCAGACCTTCCCCGTTCCTTAATTCCTTTAGCGAAAGCAAGCCAATATGCTACCAGATCATCAGTATGAACCGTCGATTTATTTTTAATTGTTTTAGCACCTCTCATAAAACCTGTTGCATATAAAGGACCGACAGAAGAACCGACTGCATTTAAAAATGTCTTTCCAACAATTAGACTAATTTTTGCACTGTCTTCTTCTTCAGCGAGCTCATTTAACAGCCTTTCATGTACAGCTTGCCAGCCAATAGACATCGTAACTCCGTGATCTCCATCACCAATCCTTCGGTCAAGTTCACAAAGGTAATCTTTTTGCTCTTCAATCATATTTACAATCAATATAAAATAATCCTTAAAATCTCTAGCTGTTATCTCCATTTTTGATCCCCCCATTTAGGACATAGAATTATTTTTGTACAAACATCGGGCAATTTACTGGATGGTCCATTGTTTTCTTTAATTCAGCATCTAACTTCATAATTGTTACAGAGCAACCACCCATCTCAAGTGAAGTAATGTAATCACCTACATAAGAACGGTAAATCCCTATACCCTGCTCTTTTAATAATTGCTCTACTCTACGATAAACAATATATAGTTCCATTCTTGGAGTTGAACCTAAACCATTAATTAATACTGCCACCTGCTCCCCTTTGTTAATCTGAATATCTTGTAATATGTCCTTAACAAGTCGATCTGCAACATGGTCTGCAGTTTCAAGTGGACCCTTTTCAATTCCAGGTTCTCCATGATGTCCCAAACCAATTTCCATCTCATTCTCTCTTAGTTCAAAACTAGGTTTCCCCGTTTGAGGTAAGGAGCATGGTGATAAACCAACTCCCATCGAACGGGTGTTAGAATTCGCTTTTTCAGCAACACGTACTACATTTTCTAAATTATACCCAAAATCTGCTGCTGCTCCAGCTGCTTTATAAATAAAGAATTCTCCCGCTATACCACGACGCTTCTCCATTTCTTCTTTTGGTGCAGATGCAACATCATCTGTTGCGAGCGCTGATCCTACTTGAATATCTTCCTCTAAATCAGCCATTTCCGCTGCCATTCCAAAATTCATAACATCTCCAGCATAATTTCCGTATAAGTATACTACTCCTGCTCCTTTATCAATAGCTTTTGTTACTTCTAGAATAGGATCTGGTGACGGAGAAGCGAATATATTTCCTACAGCTACACCATCAGCCATTCCATCACCTACATATCCCATAAAACCGGGCTCGTGCCCTGAACCACCACCGATTAGAATACCTACTTTATTATCCCTTGTTTGTCTAGCAGTAACTAATGAACGGTTGTTTTCTGGTAATTGCCTTATGTAATCAGAATGCGCTTTCATATATCCTTCAATCATTTCCTCTACTACATTGGTTGGATTATTTATTAGCTTTTTCATTGATGCACACCTCTCATTTAATAGTAACCTCAAAAAATTAGAAACTTCCCACTTTTCATTCTATCATAATAAACCGTTACATTAGCTTATGAATAGCCCATGCTTCTGTGGACTATTCATACGTATTCACATGCTATTAAACAACGGAGCGTGCTCTATCTTTTTCTTCTATTTCAACCTCTTGCTCAGGTAATTTTAAGAACATAGTCATAATTGCTCCAGCAAAATATAATCCAGCTAATAACCACATTAGACCTTGCGTGCCTATTAAATCATAGAATAATGCAACAAGTGCAGGTCCTACAAAAACGCATAAGCCAGCCCCTAAATTTAGAATAGACATGGCGGCTCCTTTGTCACCATCTCCAACTAATGAAGGTGTTAAAGCAGAAAGTGGTACAAATCCAGCTAAACAAGCTCCCCATAGCATACCAATTAATCCAATTAAGAAAATATTCCCTGTAAAAACCTGTGGGACATAAAACATCATCAGGGTAAAGACCCCACAACCAACTGCCCCAAACCACATGACAGTATTTCTCCAACCAAATTTGTCTCCCACATAGCCAAAGATTAAGTTAAATGCTATATTGGAAATGAAGATGGTTCCCCAAATATTTAGCCAAACGGTAGTTTGGATGCCTTGATCTGCTAGATAAATAGGTAAGAATAACGGAAAAGCATATTGAGATGCTTGGTTGATAATACGAACAATACCAGCTATAGCAACCTTTGGCTCCCTTTTTAAAATCGTTATTCCATTTACTAATTCTTTTAATTTATTATCCGCACTATTTTTCGCCTCTAATTTAAATTTATCCCGATTAACAATTATTGCGAAAAATGCTCCAACACATACCCATAAAACCGCACTCCACATCGTCGGTATATGTCCAATTGCTTTAATTGCCCAGCTTGAATAGTACGCCCCTAGTACACTTAGGCCGCCGGTAAACACAAACCAAAACCAACCTACGGCAGTTCCTAGTTGACATTGTGGTGTACGATACGTTATCCAAACAAGAAATGCATAGGCAAATAATGGGTAACCAAACCCACGTAACGCATATGTTGGAATCATCAATTCATAATGAAGGTTCGGTATGGCTAGGCCGACAAATAGGATATGCCCAATTAAATATAGAACCAGACCAGTGGTCATCGTTTTTCTAGGACCAAATGCTTCCACTAAGACCCCGGATAACCAAGCTGCAATAGCAATTGTTACCCCATAAGATGTTGTAAGAAATGCTGCTTGCTGAACGGATAACCCTTCATCTACAAGAAATGGACTAATCCAGGCTAACTCTAGACCATCTCCCATCATAAAAATCAATACACCAAAGTACCCCCAGGCTAAATTTGCTGGAATACCTATTCTGTCTAAAAATGTTTGATTTTGATTTAAATTTGGCATGATTCTCCCCCCCCTTGTATTAGACATCGTTATGGCTGTAAAATAATTTTTAACGACTTATCGCCTTTTTTCATTAATTCAAAGCCCTTTTCAAAGTCTTCTAGTGGTAGTTGATGTGTAACAACCCCCGCTGTTGGAAAGTCTCCGTTGGAAATACCTTCTATCACTAAAGGGTAACAGTATGGGCCGAGGTGAGAACCTAATAAATCAAGCTCTTTCCGATCACTTATAATGCTCCAATCCACGGAAACCGGCTCGCCAAACACACTAAATTCCACAAATCGCCCAAGTTTTCGAATAGCATGCAGACCTTGTTCCACTGATTTCGGATGACCTGTTGCTTCAATATAAATATCACAGCCATATCCATCGGTCATATCTTTAATTTCCTTTACAACATCTGTTTTACTTGGATTCAAAACAATATCTGCACCAAACTGCTTCGCTAATTTCAAACGGTCTTCTTTCATATCCAATACGACTAATTTTTTGGGTCCAGCTTTTTTAATTGCACCAACCATTCCTAACCCCAAAGTTCCTGCACCAGAAAGTACAACAATATCACCTAATTGCACTTGAGCGCGTTGTACAGCGTGAAGACTACAAGCATACGGTTCAATTAAGATAGCATCTTCAATCGGCAAATCTTCAGGTACTTTGTAATTAATAGCTTCTTTTGTAAACTTCATATATTCAGCCATGCCACCGTTTACATTATTTTGGAAACCATATAAATCATGCTTTTCACACATCCAATACTGACCGCGGTTACAAAAGCGGCATTCCCAACAAGGAACAATTTGTTCGGAAATCACTCGATCACCAACTTCAAAATCAGTAACTGCTTCCCCCTTTTGCACGATGCGACCAATAAACTCATGACCTGGAATCATTGGAGCTTTTATATAGGCGGGCTGTGTTTCATCTCCCCAGAAACTCGGAGCACCTTCATAAGCCTTAATATCACCAGCACAAATACCACATGCTTCTACTTTAATGATTATTTCCTTTTCATTTTCTAACTTCGGTGATTTAACCTTTTCCTCAAGTTTATAATTTTTCGGGCTATATGCTACAATCGCTTTCATATGTTCAGGAATTTCTTGTTGTTTACTAACATTTTTTTCTAATGCCTTTTCCATACTCCCATCTCCCTTTCAATTCGTATCCGTAAAGCATTATTTTCGTAGAAATGAATCACGAATTTTTTGAAATCGTTTTCAATTTCTATTTATATATTATCATTCATTTTCGTATTGTCAATATTATTTTTGATTTTTTTCAATTTTACTTATTTAAATAAGTATTTTTTATTAATTAACATAAAACGAAAATATATATGGTTAGATATTGATAAATACCGATAAATGAAATAAGATTAAGGATAGAATATATATAAGGGTGAAACTTCATGAAAATGTTTGCTAGTGAACGAAGGAGTAAGATTATTGATCTTCTTCATGAGAGAAAGCGGATTACTGTTAAAGAAATCGCTTCCCAGATTGGGGTATCCGAAGCTACATTGCGAGCTGATCTAAATAAAATGGAGCATGAGGGGCTTTTAACAAGAACTCATGGTGGGGCAGTGCTTAATGAAGATAAAGAAAACGATAATAGCTTCAACGTAAGACAAAAGAAGAATAAAGAAGAAAAAATCCAAATTTCTAAAAAAGCAATTGAACTCATTGAAGAAAAACAATGTATCTTACTCGATGCAAGTTCCACGGCATTAGAGTTGGCTCGCTTATTAAATTCGGCATCACTACGCTTAACCGTTGTTACGAGTGGACTGCAAACAGCAATTGAATTAAAGGATAATCCAGATATTACTGTAATATTAATTGGTGGTGTCGTAACTAAAAAATCAACTTCAATTGAAGGCACATTAGGAATTGATATTCTGGATTACGTAAATATTGATATTATGTTTACATCTGCAAATGGATTTTCCTTCGAAAATGGTTTAGAGGATTTTAACTTATATGAAGTACAAATTAAAAAGGAGATTGTGAAACGAGCCTCAAAAGTAATTGCTTTAGTTGACTCCTCCAAAATCGGTAAATCTTCCAGTGCGGTATTTGCCAAATTTGAACAGATTGATCGATTAATTACAGATCAGCCAATCGAGTCACCATTTTTAAACAAGTTAAACGAATATCGTATAGATACCATTATTACGAATGAAACATAAGAGGTGGGATTAAAAAACTCACTTCTTTTTTCTAATATCAATAAACAGATTTTTTAAATTTTAATAGATAATACTATTAGATAACCTTCCCACTTTCAACGGAATTGACAAATGGCTTTCGTATTTGAATAATAGGTAGCATAAGGTTGAATATGCAAACAAAGGAGAAGTCCATGAACTATAAAATTCTATTCCTCGATATCGACGGTACTATATTAAAACCAGACCATACATACTCACCTTCTACAAAAGAGGCAATCGTCCAAGTACAACAGCAAGGAATACTTGTTTTCCTTTGTACAGGAAGGCCCCTTCACGAAGTAAACGACTTAGCTCATGACCTGGGAATTGATGCATACATTGGCTATAATGGTGCCTATGCCGCATATCAAGATAAGCCACTTGTCAATGAACCTATGAAACAGCATACATTAGAAAGTTTTCTGTTACTTGCAAGCAAGCATCATCATGAACTCGTTTGCTATACAAGTGAAAAAAACTATTTTACAACTTTATTTAATTCAATTACGAAAGATTTTGCAGAAGTTTTTCAGTTAAAGCAAAACGAAAGGCTATCAGATCATGTACTTGATCAGATACTTGGCGCTTCAATTATGAACGTCAGTCCAGACCAAATAAAATTGTATGAGGCAATGGAAGAAGGTATTCATTTATCTAAGGTAAATGTAGAGGGAGTCGAAAACTGTTATGATATCATTCGCAAACAAGTGAATAAAGGAGAAGCAGTTAAGGGAGTCCTAGAGCATCTACAAATAAAAAAAGAACAGGCTATCGCATTTGGAGATGGTATGAATGATAAAGAAATGCTACAAGCTGTAGGAGAGGGTTTTATTATGGAGAACGGTGATCCTAATCTTCTACCATTTGCAAAACACCAAACCACATCCGTACAGAATTCTGGTATCTTCAATGGGCTGAAACAGTTAGGTCTAGTGAAGTGAATTAAAAAAAACTGAGCAAAATTCGCTCAGTCCTTATCACTAAATGCTCAGATTTACGCTTCCTCTAGTAGCTATTATGGAAT
>NZ_CANMAB010000086.1:0-18624 GCF_947495635.1 uncultured Virgibacillus sp.
AACGTGTTCTTCTTTGCAAAGTTAGTTGAAGCCGTGCCCGCGGAAAGCGAAGTAATTAGTCGGAGCATTGCCAATATGCATCAAACATTTCAAAATAACTACTTGGCTTAACGCAGTCATTGTACTGATTTTATACTTTCTTAACTTATAAGAAAACCTTGGCTTTTCGCCAAGTAATTGCGAAAACCTTAGTTTCTACATATACATTGTACTTAAAAATGTTCGCTACGTTGCTTAGTCGACTAAGCTAAAGTTTTATATCTTCCTAACGTGAAGAGCAAAAGCGTAAGCACCCGATTAGAAACATAGCGACTGGAGCGAGTCAATGGAGATAAAGAAATTATGGTGTGCTTTTCTAGCCAATGATGACTTATCGCAGAAAGATTCGTGAAGTCGCTTAGTTTCTGGGCTCTGGAGCTAGGCGCGACCCAACACGCCCATATCCACATGGACAAATTTTATAATTCCTAGACAAAAAAGTAAGGCTGGAGGAATCACCAGCCTTACTATTATAACTTATTTGAATGATGCATAACCATCATCAAGCATAACAATACTTCCATTAATAACATCTGCTTCTTTTAGTGATAGTAAATAGACAGCATTAGCAATGGCCTCTGGTTGAATCAACTGCTCGCGCATTTGCTGTTTCTTCAAATGTTCCAACATCCCTTTATCTTTATAACCTTGAATAATTGGCGTATCAACCCCACCTGGAGCAACACCAACTACGCGAATAGCAAATGGTGCGAGCTCTAGTGCTGCAGTTTGTGTCATCATTCGTACTGCACCCTTACTTGCTTGATAAGCAAATGTACCTTTATTTGCCATATAACCGAATACGGAAGCAGTGTTAATAATAACACCATTTACATTCAATTCCTTCATTTTACGACCTGCTGCGAAGATTCCATATGCCACACCGTGTTGATTCACACCTATTGTTTTATGATAAGAATCTATATTCGGCTCAAGGATTGATCCCATATCGCCAATTCCAGCATTATTAAACATTACATCTATGGATCCATATAACTCCACTGCTTTATCCACTAGGTTTTGTACGTCCTCTTGTTTGGAAACATCTGTTTTTATGAATGTAGCTTTACCGCCATCTTTAGTAATTTGCTTAGCTATATCTTGACCACTTCCATTCAAATCAGCAACTACTACCTTATCCCCTTCTCGCGCAAATTTTAACGCAGTTGCACGTCCAATTCCACTTGCGGCACCTGTTATAACTACTACTCTATCTGCCATCAAAGACACCCCTTTATCTTATTCATTAAAAAGTAAGTAAGTATTCACTTACTTTTTATAATGCTAGCATACTCCTTTTTTTACAGATAAGCAATTATGTGAACTGGATAACCTAATGATGGCGATATCATTTTGAGGGTGAATTATATACGGAATAAACAGTAATAGAAAAGTGCAAGCGCAATTTGAGAAGGTAGCCTATCATCCATCAACCCAAATTAGCAGCTTGCACGTAATAAAAATTTTTTCATATAGCTGATAGTAAGCCCTCCGTTTCAATAGTTCGAGTAGTCGCATTGTCGACTACTAGTAAAGCGTTGATTCGTTTTGGCCTACATAGAATTATAATATAAAGATTGTTGCTAGTAGCGGACCACTTTCGTTATACATCAGAAGGACTAACCTTAACTTTATTTTTTAAAGATTCCTTTCAACACAAAGGCAACGTTGGCAGGTCGTTCTGCTAAGCGGCGCATATTATATCCAAACCAATCGTCACCATAAGGCATATAAACGCGCACCTTATACCCCTCTTCAATCAATCGTTCTTGAAGTTCAATTCGGATACCATACAACATTTGAAACTCAAATTGATCTCTGGGAATAGCATGTGTTTTTTCCAGTTCTTTTGTATATGCAATAATATCATCATCATGTGTAGCTACAGCTGTGTAGTTACCATTTAACAGATTCTTCTTAATGATCTTTTTATAATTCTCATCGACATCCTGTTTATTTGGAAAGGCAACCTTTTCGGATTCTTTATAAGCACCTTTTACAAGCCGCAAATATGGGTTAAACTCATTTAGTGCATCTAAATCCTCTTCTACACGATAAAGATAAGCTTGTAGTACCGTTCCAAGATTATCAAATTCCTGCCTCAATGATTTAAAAATGGTTAACGTTTGTTCCGTTCGTTCATAATCTTCCATATCAATTGTAACAATGACTCCATACTCTTTCCCTGTCTGTAGTATTCTACGCATATTTCCCATGACAAGCTCATAAGAAATATCCATACCAAGTGAGGTTAATTTCAACGACAATTGTGCATTCAGATCTTTTTCCGCAATGACCTTAATTGCATGAATGCATTCCTCAGTAGATTGCCTCGCTTCTTCTTCATTGTCAATGAATTCTCCCAAGTGATCGACAGTTACTTCAAACCCCTTATCGTTTAATTCTTTAATCTTCTCAGCTGCACCATTAATATCTACTCCTGCGACAAATCGTGATGCTCCAAACCGAAAACCGTATTTCTTTGCTGCTTTCGTTAGTGGTTTATTATTTGATAAAAATAAAAAGAAATTACGCATGATTTGTTCCACGTTGATCCTCCCCCAAACTTCACTAATTTTCTAAAAAATATGTTCAAAAGATCAGGTAAAAAGGAATTCGCTCTTCCTTTTTACCTTTCTTTTTGAACATGCATTTCCACTTCATTATTTGTAAAGCATTGCAGGAAAGATAGTTAATGTATTATTTACAGCATTTCAGAACTTGTTTTACCTTGCATATGATGGATAAGATAATCTGGTCCACCTGCTTTTGAATCTGTTCCAGACATGTTAAATCCACCAAATGGCTGATAGCCTACAATGGCTGCTGTACAACCGCGATTGAAGTACAGGTTACCTACATGAAAATCCTGACGTGCTTGTTCTTGATGCGTACGATTATTTGTAATTACTGCACCAGTTAAGCCATACTCGGTATTGTTGGCTATATCAATGGCCTCATCAAAACTTTTCGCCTTCGTTAATGCAACCACAGGTCCAAATATTTCTTCTTGCATGATACGAGCCTCTGGATCAACATCTCCAAACACCGTTGGATTTACAAACCAGCCTTTGCTGTCGTCACCTGTACCACCGACTAATAAGTCTCCTTCTTTCTTCCCAACCTCGATATAATCCATAATTTTATCATAAGCTCCTTGATCAATGACCGGACCCATGAAATGGGAATTATCATAAGGATTTCCTGCCGATAACTCGCTGGTAAGTTCTACAACTCTATTTTTCACTTCATCATAGACATCTTCATGAATGACAGCGCGAGAACATGCTGAACATTTCTGTCCAGAAAATCCAAAAGCGGATTGTACAATTGATTCAGCTGCTAATTCTAAATCTGCTTCATTATCAACAACAATAGTATCTTTTCCACCCATTTCAATAATTGTTCGTTTCAACCATTTCTGACCTTCTTGTACTTTTGCCGCACGTTCAAAAATACGGGTACCTACATCACGAGAACCAGTAAAACTTATGAAACGCGTACGTGGGTGATCAACTAAATAATCGCCTACTTCTTTCCCAGGACCAGGAATGTAGTTAATAACTCCTGCTGGCATTCCTGCTTCTTCCAATACTTCCATCAGTTTATAAGCGATAACTGGAGTCGCACTTGCTGGTTTCAATAAAACGGTATTTCCAGTTACCATTGCTGCTACAGTAGTACCTGCCATAATCGCAAACAAGAAGTTCCAAGGAGAAATAACCACACCTACGCCTAATGGAATGTAATGATATTGGTTATATTCAATTGGACGGCTATTCACTTTAACTCCATCTTTTAATTCAAGCATTTGACGTCCGTAATATTCTAGGAAATCAATAGCTTCTGCTGTATCTGCATCTGCTTCCTTCCATGGTTTACCGCCTTCTTTGATTAAATGGGCAGTGAACTCATGCTTTCTGCGACGAATGATCGCAGCAGATCTAAATAAGATATCTGCACGGAATTTCGGATCCGATTTTCTCCAAGTTTCAAACGTTTTATCTGCAACTTGCATTGCTTTCTCAGCTAATTCTTTATTTGCTTTAGAAACATAGCCAATTACTTCCTCTTTATCGGCAGGATTAACAGAAACGATTTTTTCCTCTGTTGTAATACGTTCACCACCAATAATTAATGGGTATTCCTTACCTAAATCCTTCTCTACCTTTTTCAATGCAGCTAGCATTTGCTGTCTATTCTCTTCCACCGTAAAATCTGTAAAGGGTTCATGTGTATAAGGTACGACCATGTATAAAAACCTCCTAAATATAGTTTACTAGTTTCCAATTATTGAAAACGTTTTCAACATCAATGAAAATAATCAACCCTTAAGCGTATACATTGCTCATTAATTTAACTATTACTGTAATCAATAAGATGGCTAGCCTGTTACGGGTTGTTCATTAATGCTCAGAAGAAACTCTAAAAGCTAAAGCTGTTGTGAAATTTGAACTAAGAAAATTTTCTAATAATTTAAAGCGAAACTATCTAATAATTTAAAGCGAAACTATTTAAGTATTACTTAAATTATGTTTAAATAAATTATAAGATATTTTTTGCTTTTTCGTCAACTGTTTTCTCATACAATTCTATAAAACTAGGCAAAAAGGACTATCAAAATATTCACAAAGTCTAAGCTGATCTTTTATATCTACAAGTTATCAATTGGGATAAGGGGAGAAATAAACCATGAACCACACACAAAACCTTGGAAGTAAAGTGAAGAACCTACGAAAACAAAAAAAGTTAACACTAAAACAAGTTTCTGAAAAAACCGGACTTTCCATTAGTTTTTTATCACAATTGGAGCATTCCAAAACTTCTGCTACCCTTCTATCTTTAAAACGAATTTCTGAAGCACTTGGAGTGAATCCAAGTTATTTCTTCTCATCATCTATGGATAACTCACGATCAGCAATCACAAGAAATATTGTTGATATGGCAAACTTAACTGAAAATCGATTTATTTATAAGGATTTAACCGGAGGAATGGAGAACCCACTTTTTGTTCCGAATCTTATCATTCTTAACCCAGGAGATAATCGAGGCAATAATTTTTCACACAAAGGACAGGAGTTTCTATATGTGTTAGAAGGCACGCTTACCATTGAAGTTGATTATGAGGAAGCCATTTTACAACCATATGATTGTATATTCTTAGATTCTTCAACACCACATAATTGGTATAATTATACGGACAAACCAATAAAGTTCCTATGTATTTCTTCCAGAGAATAGATATTCCATAAAGTACATGTTGATACAGCAATCTAGACCTTTGAATACTCCTGTTGGGGTGGCTGCCGTGTAAAGCCTAAAATAATTGGATTCATCCACAGGAGTCGGTCAGCCAAATCAGTTGCTCAAGAGGAGGCTGTCTTTTGGGACAGCTCCTTGTCTGATTACAAATGATTATCGATAAACACTGTTAGTACCCTCGCTGGTTCATTATTAACGGGAATAAATAAATGTGACTTATTTCCTTTAAAAAAAGCACTATCTCCTTTTTCCATGTAATGCTTCTCATCTTCATAAAGTAAATGGATAGCTCCCTCTAAAATATAAATAAACTCATCTTGGGAGTGCGTATAGGTCTCTTCGCGGACATTCATATCCCGAGGAGTTACATGAACAATAGTAGGTTCAATTCCTGTAAACCGCGAACGATTTGCCAGCAATTCATAGGAGTAACCCATATTCTCATCACCTACTTTAAATTGCCGTTCTGTATGAGGGAGTAAAACAAGATCTCGATCATCATGATCATCCAAAATCCAGGTTAGTGGTACTTCTAATTCTTCACTAATTTTGGATAAAGTGGCAATTGCTGAAGCTGTCTGTCCATTTTCAATTTTAGATAAAAGGCTTTTGGAGATTCCACATGCTTCCGCTACCTGCTGTTGTGTTTTTTTCATACGCAAGCGCATTTGCTTAATTTTCTTACCTATATTATTAAGATTTATTGCAATTCTCTCCTTCCGCTAGTGGTCACACGTTCTATAAACTTCTTTAATGATAGAATAGAACGAAACTATCGTCAATCCGAACATACAGATAATCACTGCCTATAGATTTAATCACATACAAGCAGAGTGTGCTGTTTTTTTAGCTAGTTCTGTTTACTTTGCTAATATTAACGGGTCAAAGCACCCTTCCTTTCGTTAGGTAACATCACCATTTAAAAAAATGAATGATAAAGCACCCAACTACATTCCGAATATACTGATATGCTCGAAAGGTAATTCGGAGTTACTTTATCTTCATTCATTCAAAATGGTTTAATATAAGCGGCTACTAATATGCTTTCTTACTTCCACACATCCTTAGCGATATCTACTACATGTCTAACCTTATTCCATTGCTCTTCTTCTGTTATCAGATTACCTTCTTCTGTAGAAGCGAAACCGCATTGCGGACTAAGACAGAGCTGTTCATACGGAAGGTAGTTAGCAGCTTCAGCAATACGTTTCTTAATAACATCTTTATCTTCCAGCTCTGGGAACTTAGAAGTAACTAATCCTAAGACTACACAAAGATCATCTCTGTTCACATAGGATAAAGGCTCGAAACCTCCAGATCGCTCGTCATCAAATTCAAGGAAAAGCCCGTCCACATTCAACCCAGCGAAAATGGTTTCAGAAACAGCATCATAAGAACCTGTACTGAAATAATGGGAACGATAATTGCCTCGACAAATATGCATGGTGATAAGTAAATCTTTAGGCCTTTCAGCAATCGATTCATTAATCACACGTTTGCAAATATCCCTTAGTTTTTCTGGATTCATGCCCTTTGCTTGCAGTGAGGAAATCCCTTCTTCTGATAGAAAGGATGCCCATGATGTGTCATCTAACTGAAGGTAACGACAACCTGCATCATAAAATGCCTGAATTGCTTGTTGATAAGCCATAATCACATCTGGAACAAGGTCTTCGATTGTTTGATAAATATCTGTATCAAATCCAGCACGAACGAGTAACATGTTCGGACTTGGGATCGTCTGTTTGGCAACATGACGGTTCCCTACCACTTCATTCAGAAACTTAAAATCTGCGAGAAATGGATGCTCTTTATTAAACTCCACCTTTCCAGTAACATGAATGGAATGCTTTTTTGTCTCAATTCCAGCAAATTTCAAGCCATTATTTGGCTCAAATCCCTCAACACCACTTAAATTCTCTAAAAAGTCGAAATGCCACCAAGAACGCCGAAGTTCTCCATCGGTTATAGCCATTAGCCCAGCTGCCTTTTGTTTCTCTACTAGCTTAATAATTTCTGCATCTTCAATTGCTCTTCGTTGTTTTTCACTAATTTCTCCTTTAGCATATTGAGATCTCGCGTGCTTGATACGATCTGTTCTTAGAAAGCTACCTACATGATCTCCTTTGAAAGGTGCTATTCGTTCTACTGCTGTTGTCAATGTATCCACTCCTTTATAGTTATAAAAAGGCTGAGACAAAAGAATGAAGAAACAATTAAAAACGAACAATGATTGGTTGAAAATTAATTATCGTTCGTATTGATCAGAATCATTCATTTAGCACCTGAAATAAGCGAGACTCCGGCCGTAACACCACGAGTCCGAAGATCCACTAGAAAAAGCGTTTTCCTTACCAAGTTAGCTGAGACCGTTCCCGCGGAAAGCGAGTATATTTCACGATGCTGGAATGATACTCCTATTGATAACATGATTATTCGTATTTTGAGTAAATAAGTGTGTTTTGCCTCAGCCTCGTTAAAAAGAACCCTTCTGCTAAGAAGGGCTCTTTTGTATACATACATCGTCACCTTCTCATCTTTCAAGTTTATAAAACTTGCTAGAAGTAGCACCTTATTTATAAAACAGGTTGCTGAGGTGTCTTCAGGCTAGTCCCTCGACCTCTCTAGATAAGAATATTATGTAATTATTTAAATAATTAAAACTATCATAGCAATTCTATTAAAAAATAGCAAAAGATTCCTCACACTATTTAATAACTGCTGTCCATTTCACCCTTTCTAATAGCTTTATTGACATCTAATAATCAACAGATTCACCTATTATGAGGAAGCATGTAGTGATTATGTCTTTCTGCAAAAGCTACGTATGAAAAATCGACTTTTTACAAATGGTAATTATAGCTTTTATTCATTTTTTCAACCTTATACTAGATATCAAACCATCCATTTAGAGGAGGCTGTACGATGGATCACACCTGGTTCTCCCTCATTCCCTTTACTATTGTTATTGCTTTAGCTATATGGCAAAAAAGACTTCTTCCTGGACTAGTGCTGGGACTCCTTGTAGGTGCTTTTCTGTTAGAATTCAGCGTATTAAACGGAACAAAAGAAGCCGTAAACTATCTCATAACGACATTGGCAGATCCAGGGAATATTAATATTATCGCCTTTTTATATTTATTTGGCGGATTGATTGGTATGATGCAAATTTCTGGAGGAGTTAAAGGATTTTCTGAGTGGGTTGGTGACAAAATTCAATCCGAACGAGGACTTCTAGTTGTCATCTGGTTGACCCTACCTTTTACATTTATGATGCCGATGTTTCGAATAATGATGATTGGACCCGTGGTAAAATCCTTACTTAAAAAGGTGAACATGTCTCACTGGAAAGTAGGGTTCACGATGGATGTATCCACCAGTTCCGTTATCGTATTATTACCAGCTGCCACTGCTTTCGTCGGTTTCATGGTTTCCCTTATTGAAGGGGGAATTCAAAAACATAATCTGGAAGCAGATGCCTATCAAGTATTTTTGTACAGTATTCCATTTAACTTTTTTGCAATTGTAATGCTGATCATTGGACTAATTAGGACATTCTGGTCCAAGCCCAGCAAAAAGCAAACCAACAAAGATCAAAACATGCAACAGACAGATGAACATCACCGCATAGGAATTAAAAAAGAGCTATCCATGGTGAAAGCGCAGCCTTGGAATTTAATTGTTCCTTTGTTTTTATTGCTTGGTCTAACCTTATTTTTATTATGGCAAAACGGCGTAGAAAAAGGAGCTACCGGAATATTTAATGCCTTTGCAAAAGCGGATGCTACCTTTGTTATCTTACTTGCCGTATTTATTACACTCATCATCACGTTTATTTTCTATATGTTAAGGGACCAAAAACTAAGTGAAACCATTTACCACTTTTATGATGGTGGAAACCAACTCATGGAGGCAATTATTCTTCTGGTACTAGTATGGTCCTTATCTTTTGTTGCAGAAGACCTTGGGTTTTCCAAATTTATCGAGGCGACAATTGGCAGTTTTCTTCCTGCATTTACTATTCCAGCTATTGTTTTTTTAGTAGGTTCAGCTGTCAGCTATTTCCTAGGTTCATCCTTTGGAACATGGGGGATATTTATGCCACTGGGGATTGCTCTGGCAACTTCAACAGGAGCTTCATTACCGATGACAGTTGGTGCCGTATTTGCAAGCGGTTCATTTGGAGCAATGACCTCTCCGCTAGGCGACACTACCATTACAACGGCATCTATTCTAGAAGTTCCTCTTGTCGAATATGCACAGTATAAATTAAAAATTGTATCCATAGGCGTAGGTATTGCAGCAGCTTTGTACTTAGTAGTAGCATATTTTATTTAATAGGAAAAGGAAGAGGAGACTGGCCACAACCTATTGTATAGATGGAGGCAAGTCTCCTTCCTGAGAAGAAACGTCAAAGTCTCCTTGATCACCGAGTTGATGAATCGTTTGCTGAATGGTTTAGAGGGTGATGTTACTTACTGAAAGACGTATAAAGTAAAATGGGGGATTTTTGTTCCTCCACTGATGTTAGTACCACAAAGATATGACCTAAATCCCTTTGAACCATTCGGACATTTACTGGCAGTGGCAGTCGATCACTCACTTATTCATATTGTTTTCACTTTATTGCTTGAAGTGGAGATATTACTGCCAATTATATAGGCGATAAACTCTTGCTTCATATGGTTTTAAAACCATATTCTTCAGTTGCTCTTCGTTCTCTACATCGTAATTGCTGATTAACAACTTTGCTGATGAAACTATCAGAGTTTCTGTCACGTTGACATCAGCTTCTTCTTCAAATAAATTCACAAGAATTAACATTTGCTGATCTCCATCCGTTCTGGTATAGCCATACACCTGATCATGATCTGCTAAGACCAGGTTGTAACTTCCATAAATAAATGCAGAATATTGCTTCCTAATGTGTATCAATTGTTTGTAATAATGGTAAATGGATGTTGGATCAGCCAGTTGATCGGAAACATTGATTCTTCTATAATTCGGATTGACCTTCATCCAAGGTTGTCCTGTTGTAAAACCAGCATTTTCCTTGCCATTCCACTGCATAGGCGTTCTCGAATTATCTCTTCCTTTTTCCCAAATGATCTCCATGATTTCTTGATGACTTGTGCCTTTTTCAATTTCTTCAGCATACAGATTTTTCATAGCCACATCGTTATAATCTTCAATCGCTGGAAATTGAACATTTGTCATCCCTATTTCCTGTCCCTGATAAATAAATGGTGTACCCTGCATAAGAAAATATAGCGTAGCTAATCCCTTTGCCGAAACCTTCCAATATTCATCATCATTCCCCCAACTCGAAACGGAACGAGTCTGATCATGGTTTTCGAGGAATAATGCATTCCAGCCGACTCCCTCAAGCCCCTTTTGCCATTTAGTTAATGTTTCTTTTAAGGCATGGATGTCTAATCCACCAGTAATACTTTTCCCCCAAAGATCCAAGTGTTCAAATTGGAAGACCATATTAAATTTACCCTTCTCTTCGCCAACCCAAAGTGCAGCGTCCTCCATCGTGACGCCATTCGCTTCTCCAACAGTCATAATGTCATATTGATCAAAGGTTTCATTTTTTAATTCTTGTAAAAATACATGAATTCCTTCTCGATTCATATGACCTGCAAATGACGGAACATATTTTCTGTTATCTGGATTTGGCATATCTGGGAAACCAGGTACTTTTTTGATATGGGATATCGCATCAACACGAAAACCATCAATACCTTTATCAAGCCACCAATTAACCATGCTATACAACGATTGGCGTACTGCTGGATTTTCCCAATTCAGATCTGGCTGTTTCCGAGAAAAGACATGCAAATAATAACTTTCTGTTCTGTCGTCATACTCCCAAGCAGAACCACCAAATATAGATTCCCAGTTATTTGGCTCGGTTCCATTTTTACCTTCTTGCCAAATATAATAATCACGATAGGGATTATTTTTTGAAGACCTAGATTCTATAAACCACGGATGTTCATCAGATGTATGATTGATTACTAGATCCATAATCAATTTCATTCCCCGCTGATGAACTTCTTCTAATAACTGGTCAAAGTCATTCATTGTACCGAATTCAGACATAATCGCTTGATAGTCACTAATATCATAACCATTGTCATCATTTGGTGATTGATAGACAGGACTAAGCCAAATCACATCAATACCCAATCCCTCTAAATAATCTAATTTGGAAATAACACCTTGAATGTCTCCAATTCCATCCCCATCAGCATCCATAAAGCTACGAGGATATACTTGATAGGCAACCGCTTCTTTCCACCATACTTTTTTCATCATTGTATACTCCTTCATTGTTCAATTGTTAACATATAATGTAGTCTACCAATCAGCTACATTGACCTCGATTGCAAAATGATCGGATACCACTGGTTTATTAATACCATTCAAAATAACTCTCGACGTAAGAATTTCTACCTTTTTAGAGGAAAAAATAAAATCAATTCGCTTCTTATCTGAATGATTTTCCCAGCCTGCAATCTCACCTAGAACCGTTACACCAGAATCCTTATGTTTAGCTAGTTGATACGTATCAAAATAGCCAAAGTCCTGAACATAATCATACCCTTCACCAGCAATCCCCGCCGGATTATTAAAGTCACCCATTAAAAAATGTGGTCTTTCTTGATTAATTCGTGCAACTAACCGATCCATTTGGGAACGAAAAGGCTCCTCTTCATCCTGCCACCAGCCTAAATGACAAGCGTAAAATGCAGTTGATATACCTTTATAATTAACCGTCATTCCAACTACTTTACGTGTTTTCCAATAAGATGTATCTTGACTGCAACTGACAAAGAATGATTCACGCTGGAGAACAGGGTGCTTTGTTAACAAAGCTACCCCTTCCTCGAAACACTCATAACCAATATGTGAAATATCCCATTCATAGTCATACATCGATCCTAATTCCTTCAGCTTTTGCACAAGCAAAAACCCGAAATTATTAGCTTTTAACTTACCTTTAACCATTTCTGCAGTGATCAATTGACTTACTTCCTGTAAAGCGACTACATCATAGGATTGCTCATGAATTACAGCGGCAAGTATGTCCAGCTTT
This sequence comes from uncultured Virgibacillus sp., assembly GCF_947495635.1. NCBI lineage: Bacteria > Bacillati > Bacillota > Bacilli > Caryophanales > Bacillaceae > Virgibacillus > uncultured Virgibacillus sp. The sequence goes on from NZ_CANMAB010000086.1 coordinate 12,407, forward strand.
TTCCATTGATCCGCCTCCTGCCAAGAATGACAGTTAAGTGTCAATAGCTTCATTGGTTATCCTCCAAATAATCCTGTACTTTTGACTTTAGAACGTCGGCTTTTGGACCATATATTGCTTGAACGCCTGAATCTTTTTTCACTAGCCCCATAGCTCCAGTCTTTTTCCAATCCGTTTCTGACGCTACATCAGCTACATCCTTAACCGATACACGTAATCTAGTCATACATGCATCAACTTCGAGAATATTTTCCTGACCACCAAGCAACCGAATAATTTCTGCAATTTCGTTATCTTCAGCTGATTTATGAATAGAAGAATTTTGTTTTTCCTTATCTTTTTCAACAGTCGTATCATCATCTGAGTAATTTCCAGCACGTCCAGGAGTGGGAAGATTCATCTTCTGAATAATAAAGTTAAATAAGAAATAGCTAATTACAAAGAAAACGATACAGGTAATGACAAAGTTAATGATATCTCCAACAAGACCAGCGTTTATTGCCATCGGTAGTCGTGTGGCTAATTCAACTAGTCCAAACGAGTGTAGTCTCAAATCAATTAAATCAACCATCGCAAAGCTTAAACCAGCAATTACCGCATATACAAAATACAATAAAGGTGCTGCGAACATAAACATGAATTCAATCGGCTCCGTTACACCAGTAATAAATACAGCTAGTCCTGCAGAGAAAAACATTGATTTATATTTTGTTAGCTTATCTTTATCCACATTACGATACATTGCAAGTGCAGCACCAATTAAAACGGCACTTGATAAAATCATTTGCCCCATCTTAAACCTTGCCGGTGTCACTTCTTGTAATAAACTGTTGTATGCTTGCATATCTCCAGCTGCTTGCAGGTTTACTAAATCTGAAACCCAAGCAAGCCAAAGTGGATCCTGACCTGCAACTACTTCTCCTACAGATGCACCTGTCATAATCGTGTAGGTTCCACCTAGCTCTGTATAATTAATCGGTACTGTCAACATATGATGTAATCCAAACGGTAAAAGCAAACGCTCCAGCATTCCAAAAGCGAAAGGTGCTAGAAATGGTGCTGAATCCTTTGAATTCGCCAACCAGATACCAAATTCATTAATTACCCCCTGAATAAATGGCCATAAAACAGACATAATGAGTGCAATAATTACAGACCAAAGAATAACGACAAAGGGTACAAAGCGTTTTCCATTAAAGAATGAGAGAGCTTGTGGTAAGCGGTTGAAATTATAATATTTGTTATAAATCGTTGCACCTACAAATCCAGAAATAATCCCAATAAATACTCCCATATTAAGCGCGGGTGCACCTAATATAGAAGTAAAATAATTATCAATGATTAATTCACTTCCAAATAAAGAATTTACTGTTGCTCTGGGTTCAGTGAACATATCACTAGTTACTCCAAATACCACACCAGTAATTCGGTTTATCAAAATAAACGCTAGTAATGCTGCAAAGGCTCCGCCAGCTTTTTCCTTAGCCGATGAGCCACCAATGGCTACCGCAAATAAAATATGCAAGTTATTAATAATTGCCCACCCGATATCTTCCATTACTCGGCCAATCACTAGCAAAAATGAAAAATCGTTCATTGTCATGCCGATTACTTTCCCTAATGAAATCATGATTCCAGCAGCAGGCATAACCGCAACAACGACTAACAATGCTTTTCCAAGCTTTTGCCAGAAATCAAATGAAAACATGTTCTTCATGCTGTTTTCCCTCCTCAAATTTCTTTAGCATCCCAATTTTGATGCAAACGTTTTCGTAAATAAACCTATTCATTTTCCTTATAAAAAGATAGCAAAGGAGATGAATGTAAACACTTTCATTCCATGAATATAGTAATTATACATACTGATCTGAACTGAAATGCTCCATGCATCATTAGTGCAAACGTTTGCATTATTTATATAAACATAGTATAGTAGAATTGAAAGAAGGTCAAGTACCTAAACACTATTTTTTACGATAACTTAAGCAAGGATGGGGAAAACACTGTTAAAAAAACTGTAAGAATAAAGTAGCGCCTCAAAATATCAATCTTTATGCACCGGTAGACGGAAATGTAATTGGTTTAGAAGAAGTACCTGATCCTGTATTTCCCGAAAAATAATGGGTGATGGGATTGTTTTTAACCCAAAAAAAATGGAATTATTTTATCTCCAGTTAATGGGAGAATCATTCAGGTCTTCCTTACTAAGCATGCTCTTGGGATGCGTACAGATAACGGTGTTGAACTATTGATTCATATTGGTCTAGAAGCAGTTCAACTAAAGGGGAAAGGATTCACTTTCTATGTGAAAGAAGGTGATAATGTTTCCGCTGGAGGTAAGTTAATCGATTTTGATATAGTTGAGGAACAAGCAAGTAGTACGATCATTCCTTTAGTTCTAACCAACACAAAGGAAATGACTCGGATCAAGACTGTGACAACCAGTGAGGTCATAGGAGGTAAGGGTCTAGTATCGTTAGTAAGCAAATAAACCTAAATAAAATATCATAGGGGGGCGAATTTAAATATCGAAAGGCGATTAAGTGAAAGTGTGTTTGTTTATCCCCCACTTACCACTATTGATTTCACTTTATTGCTGAAGTGGGGGTATTACTGCCAGTTATATGCGCCATAAATTTTTCTTTCATCACAATTTAAGTTATAGGGTTCTTTTGTGGGCTCAGCTAACACTGCTACTCATATTTTATTTAGCAACGTGAAGCTTCAGAGCCACTCATATGTTTTGTTCAGATTGACTAACGATTTTATCTCGATAGGAATGTTTACCATTTCACGATAAAACTCCAAACTACTATTCAAGAATATTTTATTAGTGTTATAGTAGTTATCAGAATTTCTTTTGTTTTGCCCTTGTTCTTGCTTTACACGGTCTTCTTGAAATTACTCAATTGGTAAGCGAGTGCTTTACTAGGAAGTCTCTTGCCTAATTTATCTTGAATATATAAAGCTGCTTGTTGAATTTTTTCTTCTTTTATTCCAGTTTCAATTCCTAACCCATGTAGCAAATAAAGGACATCATTCGTAGCGACATTACCAGCTGCGCCTTTTGCATACGGACAACCCCCTAATCCACCAACAGAGCTATCAAAGCGAGTAATTCCATATTGGATTGATGTCATGATATTTGCGATTGCCATTCCTCTAGTATCATGAAAGTGCATAATAATTTTTTCTTGAGAATAACGAGATAAGACGTGATCTAATAATGCTTCTACTTGACTTGGAACTGCAGAGCCAATCGTATCTCCTAACGAAATCGAATCAACACCATAATCAAATAATTGATCACAAACTGCGACCGCTTGTTCTGGAGAAATTCTTCCTTCATATGGACAATCAAAAACGGTAGATATATAACCGGTTACGAATTTTCCAGCAGTCTTTGCCTCTTGAATAACTTTTTTCAAGACTGGGTAGGTTTCATCTATTGATTTATTAATATTCTTTTGATTATGTGTTTCGCTAGCTGACATAAAGACGGAAGCTGCATCAATTCCTGTTTCCAGCGCATGGTCTAAACCTTTTAAATTAGGAACTAGTGCAGAGTAGGACACATTTGGATTTCGCTTTATCCTTCTTCCAACGTCACGTGCATCTGCCAAGGCAGGAATCCACTTAGGATGTACAAAGGATGAATATTCTATTTCCTGCACACCAGATTCAGATAGCATGTTGATCCATTTTATCTTATCATCGGTATCAATAAATACATTTTCATTTTGCAATCCGTCCCTAGGACCAACCTCTTTTAACTGGACATGTTTAGGATACTGACACATGCTTCCCCCTCCAATTTTTAAATGAATTTTTATAGAACCTACTTACGAAAAGGTTATTATTATCACTGTATGCCATCCTGATCATTTCAGTGCACGAAAAGTATGCGCTTTCATAATTATAGGTTAAAAGATCATTCATTATATCTATATTAGACCAAGTTTCATTTCATTCAACTTTGTTGAATAAAGTATATTATAAAAATTCAGTAAAAGTCAAATAAATACTAACCTAAATGAGGGGTCTGTTCAATAAAATAGCTTATATAAAGAGCGAACCAATCGTTATAATATCATCACTGCATTTATTCTTTCAGCATTAATTGAGCAACTAGATCGAAGTAAAAGGAAGTTTCTTCCTTTCATTATATTTTGGTTTATCTTTACGTATTTGGCTCATACTACCATCATGATTAAATCTGACGAAATGGAGTTGGAGAGAATGGATTCTATTAAGACTAAATTAATTGAATACAAAGAAGGTGTTGGGAAATTCACCGAAAAAATGCCTGAATTTGCGAAGACGTATACATCCTTTACAGAAGCATGCTTCTCAGAACGTGCATTATCTAAAAAAATGAAGCAATTAATGGCGCTAGGTATTAGCATCCATGCCCAAGATGAATATTGTATTATTTATCATACTAAAGGTTGCTTAGACCAAGGTTGCACAGAAGATGAAATTCTCGATGCGATTTGTGTAGCTGCTGCTTTTGGTGGTGGTCCTTCAATAAGCCAAGGAGTTACATTAGTTCAAGCATGCATTGATGAATTGAATCAATAGTTGATTGATTTTGAGGCTGGGACAAAACACAACTTCTTTACTCAAAATACGAATAATCATGTTATCAATAGGAGGAGCTTCGGACTCGTGCTGTTCCTGCCGGAGTCTCGCTTATTTCAGGTGCTAAATGAATGATTATAATCAAAAAGCGAAAAGATAATTAGTTTAAACTAATTAGCGTTCGTTTTTTATTGTTTCTTCATTCTTTTGTCTCAGCCTCTTTATCGGACCACATTTTAGCTTTTCATTTTTCCTCAATTATTCCACATTTATCACATACTCATTCCATCTTCTTTGTTTACTATTAGTAGTGTGCTTCCATCTAAGCACAGCCAACTAACTATTTTGATTATATTAGAAAGACGGTGAAAAACAATGGAATTGCTTAGTCTAAATGGGTTGTCTCACATTGTCGGTGTTCCAAAGCACACTGCATCAACCTGGATTGAGGAATTTAACATGTACGTACCAAAGACACAGCAGCAAGATGACATGTATTATCTTCCGGAAGCAATTGACGTTTTGAAATTCATAAAAAAATGCAAGTACCAGCAATATAATAAAACTGACATTGAAAAAAGATTAGCAGATAGAAGCTTTCCAATTAGGGTAGAAAGCACCATTGAAGATGTACAGCAAGCATTTGATCAAGGAAGCTACAAAGAAAACATCTTGACAGTTATGCAAACAATTGGACTGACAGTATCCAATGTTGCAAACCAAGAGAAGTCGATACTAGCTTTACAAGAAGAACAAGCTAGGCGAGCAAAAATCGCAGAACAACAGTCAGAAGAAATTAATAAACTCAAACAACAGATTGAGCGATTAAAATATGAACTAACTCCCGGAGAGAAGTACGAAATGAAGAAGGATTCTTTCGCAAGACTTTTTAAATAGCAGCTTTCATCTAATGAATGGAGGAATAATTATGTTTAAACCAGATAAAAAAAAGGCAAAACCAGGAGATGTTATTGAGTTTGTAAAAGATAACTATATTCTTAAGGGACAAGTATTACCATCAAGTTGTAAACGGAGCATTATCGTTGATATTTCGTCGTCAAGTAATTTGCAAAAAATTAGTCATAGCTTTCCTAATACGGTAGTGGCTCATGAAAATTACAGGATCGTAGATAAAGTGCAAAACTAATTTGGTATAGAGACATAATTATAGTCGAATAACAATTTTGTCTTTTCATTGGAATATGAAATAAACCTCCGAACTACTATCCGAATATTCATACTCGGATTATAGTTCGGGTTTTCTTTAATTTCTAACCTTGTCCTATTATCCTTTTTATCATACCTCTTTCATAGATATTTATTAAGGTTAAACAAACTATTTTTCATCGTATAAATTGCTCGTTTGTTCGCCCCTGACATTCTAGTTCCTCTTAAAATTGTCATCTTATCCCCCTTCGATTATCAGTTATTGTTTTAAACTTATGATTATAAAAGCTCTCTCTACGCGGAAAAACCTTACCTATAACTGTAGAGCATTAGCTTACCATCTTATTTGTGAACTACTCCCACCACTTACCACCCTTACGGGTTGCTTGAAGTGGGGCTTCTTGGGTAATCGCCACTTTTGGTAGCTGACGAAATGGACCAAGCTAACCCTCTTGTTCCAAGAGTTTATA
>NZ_CANMAB010000087.1:0-18558 GCF_947495635.1 uncultured Virgibacillus sp.
TTCAAAATAACTACTTGACTTAACGCAGTCATTGCACTGATTTTATACTTTCTTAACTTAGAACAAAAGCGCAAGCGCCCGATTAGAAACGTAGCGACTGGTGGATAAAGGAATCACGGTGAGCTTGTGATCCGATGATGATTTAGATTAGGGCGATTCGTGAAGTCGCCTCGTTTTGGGGCTGGAGCTGGACGTAGCTCAACACGCCCATATTTATCCACATGGGTTAATTTTTAATTTCCTTGACTACAAAAAAATGCCTTACCATACGGCAAGGCAACGTATATTTTGTGAGATGGTTATTCCCAAATAAAGTGTCTATAATCTTCACTTAGCTTCAAAAATTGATCTCTGTTTCCCTCATCAATCGAATTATTAATATTGTCTTCCAACAATGCTTTATTATAATTAAAGCATAACTCATCTAAAAGCAGACGGGATGAAAAACGAAGCTCAAATGGTATTTCCCGCTTAGCTTGAATCTTTTCCCCACTATAACGGTAAAACTGATAAACTGTTTTCTGCTTTTTCATGGAACACTTCCCCCTTGTTCCTTTTTACTATTATCCTAAATTTTTTGAATAATTGCAATAGGTAATGTAAAGAAAAATTAAAATATTTATTTCCTATTTTTACCTCATGAAACTTACTTAACTCCATTCAATAACTATTGATAGACGCTTCAATGTTTCTCTAGACTCACCACATACAACTTTGATAGACTATTTAAAGTAAAAACAGCGGTCTTTAAATAGATGTATCGGAGGCTATAAGCATGAGTCATTCGGATAATTTAAAAAAAGCGGAGAAAGGTGCCTGGATTAGCATCTTTGCCTATATTATTTTAGCAATCGCTAAATTAATTATTGCTTATAAGGGTAATTCAGATGCATTACGTGCAGATGGGTTAAATAATTCTACAGATGTGATAGCCTCTATTGCAGTGCTAGTTGGTTTAAAAATCTCTCGTAAGCCACCTGATGAGGATCATCACTACGGTCACTTTCGTGCAGAGACGGTTGCTTCTTTATTTGCTGCCTTCATTATGATGTTTGTAGGTTTGCAAGTCATTTTTGATACGTGTAAAAAAGTATGGATGGGCAATTACTCCCAACCAGATATGATTACTGCATGGACAGCATTAGGCGCTGCTTGCATTATGTTGCTTGTCTATCTGTATAATGTACGGCTCTCAAGAAAAATTGAAAGTAGCTCCCTCTATGCTGCCGCACAGGATAACCGTTCTGATGCACTTGTAAGTATTGGAGCGTTTATTGGTATCATTGGTGCACAGTTTGGGTTATTTTGGTTAGATCCATTAGCCGGATTAATTGTTGGATTAATCATTTGTAAAACAGCATGGGATATTTTTAAGGATTCCACCCATACATTAACAGATGGATTTGATGAGAAGCAGATTAAGAAGATTCGAACAAGCATCGAGAAAGACTCTGAGGTCAAGGAGCTTATTGAGGTAAAGGGACGTATCCATGGAAATCAAGCTTTCATCGATATTACCATTCTTGTAGATCCAACATTGAACGTAGAAGAAAGTCACGCTATCACAGAGCGATTGGAAAACCATCTTTATAAAAAACACAATATTACCCATGCTCATATTCATATAGAGCCTTATAAGAAATAAATAGACATACATTTCGAATAAGTTATCTATGAAATAAAGAGAAATTTCTACCCCTTACTAAGGAATAGGAACAAAGGCTAAAAACCATTATAACAAAGGTTAAGCCTTTGTGTACCTACATTCAAATTAGCTTAACAAACCAAAACTCTCTGCAAGTTATACCAAATCAACCATAGGTTAGGTTAAGACATAGACTGTAGCTATTGCTGCCATAACTACAAGAATGATGTTGACACCTAAAAAAGCCAATACTATAGCAACTAGACCTCCCAGTAATCCAATATGAGGCTGGTCTGGCCGAACGGTCATAATCCCGGGGAAAATGAGTGCACCTAATGCAGCATAAGGGATTGCATTTAACCACCTGTTCACCCAATCTCGAAATTGTAATTTGTCTACAATAAATGCTGGAATCATTCTTGGTAGCATCGTCACTAGTGACATACCGATAATGATAAGTAAAATCATGTCTCTTCCCCCCTCAGCAGTACTATTCCACTCATACCTCCTAAGATCGTTCCTAATACAATTGCCCAGCCTGTGCTCATACCTACTTGGACACATAATGCATGAATAAGCATAGCTATAATTGCAATACCTCCAACTTTTAGCTCCTTTTTAACCGATGGAATAAGTAAACCGATAAACATTGCGTATAGAGCGATTCCCATACTTTGACTTAATTTATCAGGAATGATTTCTCCAAGCATACCTCCTATGAAAGATCCAATAACCCATGATAAATAGGCGGCCAATATGATAACCGTATAAAACCAAGCTCCTTTTTCCATCTTTGCTTCCTTCGTATGTAATGAGGCGACAGCAAACGTTTCATCCGTTAATCCCATAGATAAAGGAAGTTTCCATTTTAAGTCAATGCCTCTTAACCGGTTCATAAAAGATAGACTCATTACAAAATGACGAAAATTCAAAACAAATGTAGCTATAATGATTTCAATAGTTCCTGCCCCAACTGCAATCATATTTGCTCCCATAAATTGACTTGCACCTGCAAATACCATCACACTCATCAATGTTAACTCAGATACCGACATACCCGATTGCTTAGCTAACACACCATAAGTAATCGCAATAGGTAAGTAACCAACCATAATAGGGAAGCCACATGCTAATCCTTTTTGTATCATTTGTATAGATGATGTATTATTTCTACTTGCTGCTTTTGCCATCAATTTTTCTACCCCCTAGTACAATTCCTGTTATTATATCTTATATTTTTAAAATTAAAAAGATTAGATCGTTGTTTTTTTATATTGACAAATCGAACTTTCCCCTTTATATTCAATATTAATCTTTTTAAAAATTCATAGGTGACTCAGAATGCGCAGTAAATGCCTTCTAAGCAGAAGAAAGAGACAGAGTGGTTGGTGAAAACTCTGGCAGGAAAAGCATTGAATTACACATTCATGAAATAGAGTCCATAACAATGAGAGGCTGAAACTTGTTATTTCAGCAATCAGGGTGGTAACGCGGAGTCAAGCTTCGTCCCTAGTACAGGGGACGGAGCTTTTTTTATTGTCTAGGAAACTATAAAATTTGAGCCTGTAGATAGATTTGGGCGTGTTGAGCCACGTCCGGCTCCAGCGCCCAGAAACGAGGCAACTTCACGAATCTCCCTAATCTAAGTCATCATCGACTCGCAAGCACATGTGATTCCTTTAACTCCGTTGAGTGCTTCAGTCGCTATATTTCTATTGGGGCGCTTGCGCTTTTATTTTATTTCAAACAAGAAGGAGGAATAGTTGATGTTTCCAATACAACCAAAGCATCATCCATTATTATCAGAGGCTATTATATTTTTCATTGTCATTATAGGTAATATCAGTTATTTCATTATTCGATTGGGAACAGTACCACATATTCCTATATTACTTGGTATCTTCCTATTAGTCGCATATGGAATAGTAAAAAAGATACCCTTTCTAGAACTACAAAATGGGCTTATAGAGGGAGCAAGAACAGGAATGGGTGCCGTTTTTCTATTCTTCCTAATTGGTATCTTAATTAGCAGTTGGATGATTAGTGGTACAATACCTGTACTTATTAATACTGGATTTTCTTTTATTGGAGGTACGTGGTTTTACGCCATTGTCTTTGCAATTACAGCAATTATCGGTGTATCAATGGGAAGTTCATTAACAACTACAGCTACGATAGGTGTTGCATTTATCGGGATGGGAAGTGCTTTAGATGCATCGATGGCTATCACTGCTGGAGCCATCGTTTCAGGAGCGTTTTTTGGAGATAAAATGTCTCCACTTTCCGATACAACCAATTTAGCTTCCACAGTAGTAGGGGTTGATCTGTTTGATCATATTAAGCATATAAGCCTTACAACGATACCTGCTTTTGTTATTTCCTTTATTATTTTTGCTATTTTGTCACCTGAAGAGACGGTGTCGTTTCAAAATGGTGCTGCATATCAACAAGCATTACAATCAACTGGATTAATGGCATGGACATCTTGGTTACCATTAATTGCTCTCATCATTTGTACCTTATTAAAAGTACCTGCCTTTATTTCGATTGCAATAAGCAGTTTAGTAGCAACGGTATTCGCTCGTTTTATGAACGGCTTATCATGGAATGACATATGGTCTATCTGGTTTAATGGATATACAGCATCTACTAACTTTCAACCAGTAAATGACCTGCTTACAAAAGGCGGTGTCAATAGTATGCTTTTTACGATATCCCTTGTTATTCTAGCTCTTGGATTTGGCGGTCTACTATTTGTTACAGGTATTATTCCGACATTACTTACTGCCTTGCAACAAAAGCTAATAAAAATTCGTTCCATTATCATTTCAACCGCTGCTACTGCAATTGGTGTTAATGTACTAATTGGCGAGCAGTATCTATCGATCATGCTAACTGGTGAGACATTTAAAGGAATATATCATAAAGCTAACTTGCCTAATAAGGTTTTATCACGAACATTAGAAGATGCTGGAACTGTGATTAACCCACTAGTTCCATGGAGTGTTTGTGGCGTATTTATCGCTGACGTTCTAGGAGTTCCTGTATTAATGTATTTACCATTTGCTTTCTTCTGTTTATTAAGTCCAATTATAACGATGATTTTCAGTGGTAAATCATTCGAAAAAAAGAGGGTTTCATAACAGTTACTTGTAAATACCATAACTATTCCTTAGGTTAATAATTTCATATCTATACGAAAGGCTGTACTTAGAACCCTAAGTACAGCCTTCTAATTTATTTGTTTTACTACTTGCGTTTGCTGCTCACTCTTATATGTCAGGAACTTCAAACGTGTCCATCTATGGATCTGATTTTCATATGGTCACCATAGAAAATCACTAACCACTTCATTTATCTATAGGTACAGTATCTTCGCATACATTATTGGTGTATCTATCCTATAAAATAAAACTTCAATCCGAGGAGTGTTTTGTTTATCCTCCACTGATTGTTGGTAACTAGGATGTGCCTTAAAGGCCTTGAATTCAATCGGGCATTTACTGGCAGTTGATCCCCATTTATCCATATTGATTTCACTTTATTGCTTGAAATGAGGGTCTTACTGCGGGATAAAAATATAGCACCTTATTTGTCTTGATCTGTAAGCACTAATGGACCATCCTTCGTAATAACAATCGTATGTTCGTATTGTGCTGATCGACCTTCATCAATCGTTCTTGCTGTCCAATTATTACTGTCCATTTGACTATGCCAGCTACCTTCATTAATCATTGGTTCAATCGTAATTACCATACCCTCTTTTAATCTTAATCCTTTATTTGGTAAGCCAAAGTGGGGAATATGTGGGTCTTCATGAAGGGTTGGACCAATACCATGACCAGTAAAGTCGCGAACAACGGAGAAACCTTCGCCTTCTGCATATTGCTGAATAGCGTGGCCGATATCACCTATTCTGTTACCTGCTTGTGCTTGTTCAATACCTTTATCCATGGATTTTTTTGTAACATCCATCAATCGAAGCCCTTTTTCGTCGACATTTCCAACTGCATATGTCCACGCTGAATCAGCAAGACCACCATTTAAATTTACTACCATATCAATTGTTACTATGTCACCATCTTTTAATTTCTCTTCACGTGGGAATCCGTGGCAAATTTCATCGTTTATCGATGCACATATCGCGTAAGGATAACCATTAAACCCTTTTTGTTCAGGAGTCGCACCATGTTTTTTTAAAAATGACTCCGTGAAGTTATTAATTTCCATTGTTGTAATTCCGGGTTTGATTAATTTAGCAATTTCCTTATGACACTTAACAAGAATGTCTCCAGCTGCTTGCATTTTTTCAATTTCACGTTTACTTTTTCTTGTTATCATGAAATACTTCCTCTCTTCTTACAAAATCTCCATAAATTATATGTTAAAATAACCCTATCGTTCATGAATGAACATATCCAACATAAAGTGTACCATAGTTTATTCTATTCATAAAAGCAATTAGAAATGAGGGTAACAATGATAGAAATAACAAATGTTCAAAAAGGTTTTCCAGGAAATAGTCGAGCAATTGAGGATTTAAGTTTGACTATTCCAGATGGAAAAATTGTTGGTTTCCTTGGACCTAATGGTGCTGGAAAGTCAACTACAATTAAAATGATGACTGGAATTTTACCTATTGACAAAGGAAGTATCACTTTAAACGGGATACCAATTGATAAAAATTCCATCGAAGCGAAGAAAACTTTTGGCTATGTACCAGATCAGCCAGATATGTTTTTACGCTTAAAAGGAATTGAATATTTGAATTTTATCGGTGATATTTATAATGTCCCACAAACTATTCGTCAAGAGAGAATTGATACATTGACAAAACAATTTCAAATTCATACGTCACTTCAAGATTATATCCAAACATATTCACATGGAATGAGACAAAAAATAATCGTAACAGGTGTCTTACTGCATGATCCATCTATTTGGATATTGGATGAACCACTGACAGGACTCGACCCAAAATCGGCATATACATTAAAAGATATGATGCGTCAGCATGCGGATAAAGGTAACACTGTGTTTTTTTCAAGTCATGGTCTGGAAGTAGTGGAACAATTATGTGATATGGTTGCTATTATTAATAAAGGAAAACTCCTTTTCTACGGTGACATGAAGCAACTCCATGAAGAATACCAAACAGATCAGTCGTTAGAAGCTGTGTTCTTGGAGTTAACGAATGATGAATAAGACATGGCTTCTAGTAAAGATAATCTTAAAAATGCAATATTCAAAAGCAGGAGCAAACCATTCACAAATATGGCTGTTGGTTCCAATCATTCTTTTTTCTATCCCATTCTTATATTTATATATTACCATTACGAATGCTACCGTATCAGCATTATATCAGACACTACAATCAGTAGGTCAGGAATCGGTCATTTTAGGTCTCTTATTCATAGGTCTTCATACGATCCTATTTATCATGAGCTTAGTAACTATTCTAAATGCATTTTTCTTTGCAGAAGACATTAAGTCCTTTATTCCTTTTCCATTTCAGCCATACCAATTGATATTAGGAAAGTCTGCTAATCCGTTTATATATTTATACATTACTTCTGGCTTTCTGTTCATTCCTTGGTTTTATGCGTATGGAAATGTTAGTGAAGCACCTATACATTACTACCTTCAAGGGGTACCTATTTTCTTACTCGTGCCAATGGTTCCATTTACGCTTGCAGCCATCATCTTAATGGTAGCAATGCGATTTATAAACATTTCTAAAAACAAGGATCGCTCTAAAGTTATTACAGGGATACTTACATTGGCGTTTATAATCTTTATCAATGTGATTGTCCGTTTAAATACAGATTCTCAGGCAATGCTTCAACGTTTAACTTATTTGTTAAAGGAAAAAGACGGGCTACTTATTAAGATAACGAATTACTGTCCACCTGCTTTTTTACAAACAAAAGCTTTAACAGATGCTAGTACATGGGAGGGATTTATCTACTTTCTCATGACAGTTGTTCTTGCAGTTGGTTGCTTTATGCTCTTTTTATGGATCGGTCAACGTTTTTATATAAAAGGGATGCTAGGATCTGGTGGAGTAGGAAGAAAGCTAACACTTCCCAAGAAAAAATCAGCAAAAAATGGAAAGAAGCAAGCTGTATGGCTATCCTATATTAAAACAGAATTACGAATCATATTTCGTACACCTACCTTTTTAATGCAATGCGTTATTCAGAGCTTATTTGGTCCAGTCTTTCTTCTCATTATATTTATTATGGACTCAGGAACACAAGGTCTTGCTAGTCTCATGAACAATTTTTCAGAAAAACAGTCCATTCTAGTATTATTTCTGGCATCTGTTGTTCTAATTGGTTCTAATGCGACTGCGATCTCATCAGTATCAAGGGATGGAAAAAATTGGTTTGTTCAATTTTACTTTCCCCTTTCTATGAAACAGATATTACTTTATAAAATTTCAACTGCTTGGATCATCAACTTAATTACCATTACACTACTTTTAATTGTAGGTATAGGATTATTACAGTTACCCTTAACTTACAGTCTCATCTGGTTATTATTAATGCTGGTCGCTAACTGGTTTACAAGCATGTTAGGAACTTATTTGGATTTTATACAACCAAAATTAAATTGGACAGATGAACAAGAGGTTTTCAAATCTCGGTTAATCGGTTTAACAGCTATATGTATTACATTTGGTATTTTTGGCGCACTTGTGTTAATTTTATGGAACACATCAATTCTAAGCTTCATTCTTACAGTGTTTAGCTTATTATTAGGGCTAATCATTGCAATAATTACAATTGGAATACTTTTCCGTTTAAAGTTACGTCAAACCAATTCATTGTAGTAAAGTAAACAATCTACAAAGTGGATTTTGTTTATCCCCCACTGATGGTTAGTACCACAAGGGTATGACCTAAAAGGCCCTGGAGCCAATTGGACATTTACTGCCAGTTATATGCGGGATAACATAAGTATCCGCCCGTTAAACGGGCGGATACTTATGTTTAGCAGCAGCCGTAACCACCGTAGCCGCCATAGCCACCACCATCTGTATAAGCAGTTCCAATTATAATCAATAATATGAACAATACGACTAATAGCGCAAATCCTCCGCCATATGCAGATCCGCCTTCACTCATTTCATTCGCCTCCTCTTTCACAAGATAATCCATTTTATGCGAAAAAGTGAAATATGGAAGGGGATTTAGGCGATATGGGCGTCTAACTTTAAAGAAAATCACCGATGTTATAAATCTTTCCATTTTCTATCTGATTTTTTTCCAAGATTAATTCCACCAGAATCGCTGCTACGTTCTTGGTACTTCTTAACTGGTTATTTTGTTTGAAGGCTACAAATCTTTCAATATCTGCAAATTCATCCTTCGAGCTCGAACGTATCGATTCTTGCATTTCTGTATCCATTATACCTGGACTAAAAGCAACTATTTTATTTTTACTACCTAGTTGTTCTTGCTCTAGAGCAACAGTTCGTGTATACATGTTTATGCTTGCCTTGGAACTACAATAAGCACTCCATCCATATGTTGGCCTTTCTGCAGCTCCTGATGTCACTGTCAGCCCAATCATGGGAATTCCATTATTGTTTGCATAATCTATAAGAGAATTGGTTAAAGCCATTGGTGCAATCGCATTTACATGGAAGTGGTAGGATAAGTTATTCGCAGCTATCTGGTTCGCTTGATTAACAGGCTGAACAACTGCTGCATTATTTACCAAATAAAGCTCCGTAATACTCCGATGAAGTAAATACTCCTTTAGCTGCGTATTCATCTGCTCCAGTTCATTTATGTTTCCAAGATCACCGTGTAGTTGCGTATAAGTGCTATGATTTTTTTGTGCTACGTTTACTAGAGCTTGAGATGGACTACGAGAAATACCAATAACATGAACCCCATGCTCTAAAAGTAGTCTTGCAATATCCTCACCTAATCCCCGTGATGTTCCCGTCACAATAGCATATTTCATGAATACTCCTCCCTTCCACCATTTCTAGCACATGAAGTGTAAGTAATTCATACGAAACTCCGCTTATACTATTTTTAATATCCCACTTCATTCCAGTAATACATAAGGGTTTCCATTCCTTTATCGAAGCTATCTATTGGAAAACTTTCATTCGGTGAATGAAGTCGATCATCTGGAGTTCCAAATCCTAACAATACAATTGGAAAATTATAGATATCCTCCAGCCATTCTACAACTGGAATTGAGCCTCCCATTCTTACATATATAGTCTCCTTACCGAATGCTTTTGTATAGGCAGTTGCTGCTTTTTTAATTAGCGGATGGTTCGGTTCAACTTTGTACGCCTTTGCAGAGAGCTTTTCTTTTGTTACTTCTACCGTCACTCCTGTTGGGGCCACTTTATTGATATGATCTTCAAGTAGATTCTGTATTCTAACAGGATCTTGTCCAGGTACTAAACGGCAGGTTATTTTCGCAACCGCTGTAGAAGGAATAATCGTTTTCGTACCCTCTCCTTGATATCCACCATAAATTCCATTTATTTCTAATGTTGGTCTTCCCATTGTATGTTCTTTTGCTGTATAACCTTTTTCAGAAATAGTCTGATCAACACCTGTTGCATTCGTATAATCTTCACCAGGAACCTTCTCAATAAGCTCTCTCTCTTCTGACGTTAATGGCTCCACATCATCATAAAAACCTTTCACGGTAACGACTTCTTCTTTATCCTTCATAGAAGAGAGGATATGACTCAAAGCCATAATTGGGTTACGTATGGCTCCGCCATACATTCCCGAGTGTAAATCATGATCAGGACCGGTAACTGTTATTTCAATCCCAGTAAACCCTTTTAATCCATATAGAATAGTTGGTTGGTTTTTAGCTACCATACCTGAATCAGATATTACGGCAAAATCTGCATTAAACTGTTCCTTCTTCTTATGAAGAACTTCATACAAACTCTCACTTCCAATTTCCTCTTCTCCTTCAATACAAACCTTTACATTTAAAGGTAGTTTACCTTCTGTTTTCATATATGCTTCAAATACTGCTAAATGCATAAACACTTGTCCTTTATCGTCGCTTGAACCACGTGCATATAATCTTTCATTCCGTACTTCAGGTTTAAAAGGATCACTATCCCACAATTCAAGGGGATCTGCAGGCTGTACATCATAGTGACCATAAAAAAGAACAGTTGGGGCATTTGGACCAGCTCCATTATATTCAGCGTAAACAAGTGGATGTCCAGCCGTTGCTTGTTTCTCAGCATTTTCAAAACCAATATCTTTTAGATATGTAACAATAAAGTCCGCTGCTTTTTCGATGTCATCTTTATGCGCACTATCTGTACTCACACTTGGAATAGCAAGAAAATCGGTTAGTTTAGCAAGTAGCCTTTCACGGTTATCTTTTAAATAATTCAAAGCCTGTTCACTCATATTTGTTCCTCCATTTGGTAATTTTCTTTATATTTATTTTAGCACATGGAGAGAAGCAACATCCATGAAACGCGAAAGTTTTTCAATAACGAGAAGAATAAAAAGCTCAACACGTCCATATTTATCCACATCGGCTAATTTTATAATTTACTAGACTACAAAAAAGGACGCTGTCCAAGAATGAACGGCATCCCTATGTTCTATTGTAATGCTTCCTCTATATCTTCCAATAAGTCATTAGCGTCTTCAATTCCTACAGAAAGACGAATTAAACCATCTGATATTCCCAACTCAAGTCTTCGCTCTCTAGGAATCGAGGCATGTGTCATTTGGGCTGGAACAGAAACTAAGCTTTCCACCGCACCAAGGCTTTCAGCTAATGTAAAGAACTTAATTCGTTCAATCACTTGCTCAGCCTTTTCCCTACTTCCTACATCAAAGGATATCATACCACCAAAACCACTCGCTTGTTTTTTAGCAATTGCATGACCTGGGTGATTCGGCAAACCCGGATAGTAGATAGCTACTACTTGAGAGTGGCCTTGCAAATAAGCAGCAAGTTTATTTGTATTTGCTTCAATCGCTTCCATACGTAGCGCCATTGTTTTGATACCTCGTAACAGTAACCAGGAATCCTGAGGTCCTAAAACAGCACCAACTGAATTTTGGATGTAATGCGTTCGCTTTGCTAATTCATCGGAATTTACAACGACCAATCCTGCGACAACATCACTATGTCCCCCTATATATTTCGTAGCACTATGAATTACAATATCTGCACCAAGATCTAAAGGTAATTGCCAATAAGGTGTAGCAAAGGTATTATCAACAATTAATAAAAGATTGTATTTAGAAGCTATTTCAGCCATTTTCTTAAGGTCGGACACTTTTAATAATGGATTCGTCGGTGTTTCAATATACAATGCCTTTGTATTATCCTGAATAGCAGCCTCTACTAGCTCTGGATCGCTCGTATCAATAAATGTATGCTCTAAATGGAATCGATTCAACACATTTGTCATCACTCGATATGAACCACCATACACATCATCCGTCATTAATATGTGGTCTTCCGCTTGAAACAGCATCATTACTGAGGTTATTGCAGCCATTCCTGAGCCAAAAGCAAATCCAGACACACCATTCTCTAAGTCAGCAATTACGGTCTCTAACGCATGTCTAGTGGGATTTCCTGTGCGAGAATATTCGTAACCTCGATGCTTCCCAATCTCATCCTGCTGATAGGTACTCACCTGATAAATTGGAACGGACACCGCTCCAGTTCGTTCATCACCAGTGATCCCCCCATGAATCATTTTTGTCTTTTTTCGCATCGCTATTCTCCTTTACTCTATTCAATCATTCCCCAAGCTTCTGTATGAGGTAAATACATCATTATGATGAAGTATAAATTCCTTTACTTAAATAACGGTCACTTCCATCTGGAAATACGGTTACGATGGTAGAACCTGGTGTCGCCCGTTGTGCCTCCTGAATTGCTGCAAACATTACAGATCCAGATGAACTCCCCACGAGTAATCCCTCCTTTTTAGCTAATTTTGCTACATATTCAAAGGCATGATCATCTGATATGGTATATATTTCGTCAATTAACGTTTTATCCATATAATTTGGAAAGAATTCCATACCAATTCCCTCCGTTCGATGAGATCCAGGCTTCCCCCCAGCAATTATCGATCCTTCTGGTTCAACAATTACTGCTCTTACATTTGGATTCTTCTCTTTAAAATATTTTGAAGAGCCAATAAACGTTCCCGCTGAACCTGCTCCAGCGATAAATGTATCCATATTACCATCTAAATCATTCCAGATTTCCGGTGCTAAAGTTTGATAATAAGTGATCGGGTTAGCAGGATTAGAAAATTGCTGTGGTGAAAAACTATTCGGTATTTCCTTCAACAACGCTCGTGATTTAGCAATAGCACCTTTCATGCCTAGCTCCCTAGGAGTAGTAATAACTGTTGCACCGAGGGCTTGCATAATCGTCTGCTTTTCTTGGCTAAAGTGTTCTGGAACACATAATATTACTGAAAAACCATGTGATATAGCAGCAATCGCTAATCCAATTCCTGTATTACCCGCAGTAGGTTCAATAATGGTATCACCTGGATTCAGAAGCCTTTTGTTCATGGCCTCTTTAATTAATATCTGTCCTAATCGATCCTTTACACTTCCACCTGGATTAAAAAATTCTAACTTTGCAAATAAACGGACCCCACTTGGTAGTGAGAACTGCGTAATTTCAAGTAACGGCGTATTGCCAATTAAGCCTTGAATTGAACGATAAACTGCCATCATCTCTCCTGCCTTTAAAAAACTTGATGCCACTCATCTCGATGTTCTAACATCTCCTTAGCAATTTCTTTTGCGCCCTCTAAGCTGTGATTCGCCGCCCACCCACATTGTACTTCATTACATGCCGGTACTTCATCAGCTTTTAAGACATCTTGCAATGTTTTCTCAATGGTGTCTAACACCTCATCGTAATTATCGTGGTTCATAATTGCTAAATAAAATCCAGTTTGACAGCCCATCGGACCGATATCAAGAACATTATCCATATGGTTTCGTATATTTTCTGCCATTAAGTGTTCAATGGAGTGTAAACCATCCATTTCCATATGTGCTTTGTTAGGTTGTTTAAATCGAATATCGTATTTATACACTTTATCCCCATTTGCGCCTTCTGTCACTCCTACTAATCGCACATAGGGTGCTTTTACTTTTGTATGATCTAAATTAAAGCTTTCTACATTCATTTTTTTAGTCATGATACCCGCTCCTTTAATTCTTTTTTGCTAAGAGTAACCAAACGAAATCATTCATTTGATGAAAGGCTATATTAAAATTATACAGGGTGAATATATTTTTTAAAACTGTTATCGTCGGGTAATACTCACGTTGTAAGTCATCTGCTAAGTCCAGATACCCTTGTCGTTTTGCTTGCTCAATCATCTGTTCCTTCGCTTGATCAGATTGAAATATCGTGTCCCCAAATACAATCCTCCCATCCTTCGGTAGCATTTGTGAAAAGTTAGAAATTGCTACTTCCTTTTCCTTGTCTGTTAGATGATGAAAGGCGTAAGTACTGACAATCGTATTTATACTTTCAGAAATAACTGGAAAACTTAGAAAATCCCCATCAAGAATTTCTACATCTCCAAGTTTTTCTTTTGCAATTTCTCGCATTGCCAAGGATGGTTCCACCCCAATAAATGAATGTCCTGCCTCTATTAGCTTTTTGGATAAATTACCAGTTCCAACTCCAAATTCAAGAACATTCCCTTCTGAATGTTCAACAACTTCATCTAAAATTTTATCGTAATTGGAAAAAACTGCAGCATATTGCTGATCTACACCAGCTACGCTTAAATCATAGGTGTTTGCCCAATCATCAAATATCGATAAGAACTCTCTTCCCATTTATATTCAACTCCAACCGAGGAATAATTCATAGTAAAACACTATGTATAGTATGAATATATGTAATAGTATACATGATGTGACATATTTTTAAAAGAAAAACGAGTGACTCCTTAAAGAATCACTCGTTTAATGAATTATTGATTTTCTGGAAATAACCTTTCAATCATGTTTCCAAATTGGTCAAAGAACCCTTCTATTGGTTCACCATTATCAACATCATCTGCATAATTTTGTGTTAGGTTAAGAAAATCAGGATTCGTAGAGACATATACATTGTCAATATCTCCGTCAACCGATTGTACAATTTTCTTGATTTTGGACTTTACTTCATCCGTAACTTCATTGCCATTATCTTCATTATTATTTGTGTTGGTATTTTCCATATTTGGGTTATCATTAGCATCTAGTCCTGCAGCTACATAAGCATTATTATCCGTCGTTACGACATATGCGCGATCAATTTCGGCAATTTCATCTGTTATTTTATCAGCAGCCTCTTTTGAGATATCATAACGGTCATTGTTATTCGTTTCTTGATCACGTTCTGAGGTTCTTCTCATCTCATAATCACGTTCACCAGCCATGCCATCACCAGCATTATTATATCTAGTCTGCTCTACATTATCCTCAGCTGCATCTTGATTATTATTATCATCCGTATTTGCACAACCCATCAACACAATACTAAGTACTGCAAAAAGAGTGAAAAACTTTGATTTCATTTAAATACCCTCCTTTGTTTTGTTCTTAGTATGAATCGACGAAGATTTATTATACTTTTTTTTACTACCTTTATCTGGCAGACACACCATTTTTGTTTCAGACAATATATATATTATGCGGGGACACTATGACTAACCCTTACAATTTAAGGAGGGGTAAAATGGACATTCCTGATTACGATAAAGCGTTGTACTACACACTTTGGGGACAATGGGATGATTTACTCGTACTCATGGTACGTACAAAGGATGATTTACTTTCAAAAAAAATTCAGCGATTTCTACATGCTTACCATTATTCAATAGACGAACGTAAAATTATGAATTCCCATGATAACCTGCTTTATTATTTAGACCATGCCATGAAGCATGAGCCATCCATTGCCATGGAACTATAATTTTGTTTCAAAGTGATTACTATATTAAGCGCGCATAAAAAGAGCTGTCAAATATTTCATGTATCTCATACGTGCATGATATGTGACAGCTCTCTTTTTTTATTTTTCGAACCAAATGCTCCTATTTAATCGTCACCATAACGCTCTTCTCTATCTTGATGTTTTTCATTTTTATGATAATGCTGACCGCTTCTACCCCTTTCTTCATAATCCTCTTCTTTGTAGTCGTTTTCATCTTCATCCTTATCCCGGTGATGATGCCATTCATCATCATCCCAATTACGGTGATTATTCTGATGCTTATCCCTAGGATCATTGTTATTTTTTCGTTGTTTGGACTTGTTTTTTTGTTTATTCTGGTTATGTTTTTTTGGATCCTTCTTATCTTTTTTTTCGTACTTCATTCTTTTTTTGTCTTTGTTATGATTAGCATTATTTTTCTCAACAGATGTTTTCTTTTTTTCGTGTTGTTCAGGGACAGCTCTCTGTTTACTAATATCAGGTGTTATTGGTGCCTGTTCCTTAGAAGTGTTGTTACTTTTAGATGAATTCGTTTCCCCTGAATCTTCAGTAGTGGACTCTGAATGATCGTTTTCCTTTGAATTATAAAATGAATTAATTATAGCTTTATCTTGATCATTCATCATTTTTTCTGAATTAGACGTATCGACCACTTCATCTTTATCTTGGATAGCTTGAGCCATTATTTCATTCATGGATTTATTGGTTTTCTCCGCTTCTTCTCTAATTTTTTCTGGTACGAAAAAGGTTGCAATTTTCCAATCGGAATCACCTTCAGGGAAATAGCCGTCTAAACTGTCCAAAATAGATGTATCTGGATCCTTTAGGCTTACACCTACCAACATATTCTTTTGATTATTTATTAAACCTGTTTCCTCACTTTTATCCATAATCATATGTATAACTTCATCGAGGTTTTTATTTTCATAATTAGTTAATTTATCTAATATTAGTTCAGCATCATCATTAACTGGTCTTATTGATTGAACCAGCATATTTTCAGTTACCTCTAGCTCTATACTAGGGTTAATATCAATACTTACATAAGCATATGTTTTACTCTTCTCCATAACAAAATAAAAAGGTAGCACAAATAAAAGCATGACACTTACTAGAGCAAGCAAACGAAGCGAAGCATTCATTTTATTCCCACCAAAAGAGAACAGTAATCCCTTTTTCGCCTTCATTGGTTTAAATGACACTTCGGTACCTAATTCAGCATTTTTTACCGGTACTGCTTTATAGAAAGCCCCTTCTTCTGTTAATACAATCATATACTTGCGATGCTGTTCCATGATGATCCCTTTTTTCACTGACCCACCCCCTTCAAATAATCTTTAAGGTATAGATAGTCCTCCGTAAGTACAATAAATATAGCTAGAATGTATTTTCTATTACGTTCTAACGTCTTTTTACTGACATCTACTTTTTTAACTAAATCCTTAATTGGCAGCTTCCGTTTGGCTAATACATACTCCTTCATTTGTTGATCCTCATACAAGATTCTTGCGGTACGAATCGCTGACTCACGCGCATCTCTATGCTTAGGAGATACTTCTGTTAATTCAGCTAAGCTCATCTTGTACAGTTTTAATTTTTCTTTAAAATCCATTATTTCTTGTTTCCGATACCACGCATCCTGTTCTAATTGATACATTTCTTTAACAGCCAATATTTCTGTTGGATTCTCCATTTGTTCAGCATCATAGGTTTCATCTAAAGATACTGCAACTGGACGTTTTTGTGTATAACGAATATAGTCTATTACCTTTCGCTTGATAACTAATTTTGCAAAAGATAAAAACGAGCTCCCCCTTTCCGGAACATACGATTGTATCGCTTCATTGAAAGCGGAAAGACCAATACTAAATTCATCATCTTTTTTTGGATCAATATACCGTTTACATACCTCAGACACACACTTCGCAATGAAGGGTTGATATGTTTTTAAAAGATAATTTTGTACGTTTTGATCTCCTTGCTGGGCACATATAATCATTTCTTCTAGGGGAGTATCCTTTAATGACTTGCTCATCATCAAACTGAAGCCCCCCCAGCCATTATAGTTTTCGTTCTTTTCAAATCGTTTTTGGGCGTAGGCCTTTTATATTTACGTTTCATTCCATATTCATCATTTATATATATATTATTCACGATGTATTCACCATCTTTATTCAGAGTATCAAAAAAGTCTTTCACTATTTTTCAGATTGTTTCATAGCAGTAGTTGACTGCTTTTTCCATACGTTACGCTATTGTTTATATTTACAAAAGCGGGGCGAGTCCCAAAACCATCAGTTATGTATTAAATATACGTGTATGATTCTCATAGCACGAGTTATTATATCTTAACGTAAGGTTTTACAAGTGGCTAGGACAAAACCGTTACATTTTGTTTAAAATAAAATTACTAGCCTATCTCTATTATGTAACATTTTGTTCACATTGTCTTTAATCAATTTTTACCTATGACTTTCTGCTCATATTCAATTTGATTTTTCTTAGAACAAAAGCGGAAGCGCACGAATAGAAACGTAATCACTGGAGCAAGTCAACGCAGATAAAGCAATCACGGTGTGCTTACGAATCGATGATGACTTAGATTAGGATAATTCGTGAAGTCACCTAGCTTCTGGGAGCTGAAGCTGGACGCAGCTCAACACGCCCAAGTTTGTCCACATGGGAAAATTTTATATTCCTAAACCACAAAAAAACCTCTGGAACTCACCGAGGCCACTGAAAATCTTATGATTTTTCAGTGAAACTTGAAGTTTGTTATAAAAAAGACGACTCAAATTCTTTTTTTAAAATTTAGAGTCGTCTTTTTATTAATTTATCTATTATATTTTGCTTATTTTTAACCCATTAGCTTCAATATCCGTTTTAGATTTACGGTAAATATAGCC
>NZ_CANMAB010000088.1:0-18409 GCF_947495635.1 uncultured Virgibacillus sp.
CATAATAGCTACTAGAGGAAGCGTAAATCTGAGCATGTAGTGATAAGGACTGAGCGAATTTTGCTCCGTTTTTCTTAGTATAGCGAAGTTCTGGCGTTACTATCTATTGGTCAAGAGCTTCAATTTGATTTTTAAGATCGGTGATATTTTCTATGGTTTGATATAAATCCGATTGTTTTAATTGTTCCACTGCTGTCTCGCCACTGTCGATGATATTATTTGTTGTATCTAACAGTACTTGGCTTTTGTTTTCTAATTCTTGATGAATATCTGTGGCAATGGTAGGTGGATCAATTGTCGTAAAATCTTCTATGGTACCTTTGAAAGATTCTAGATGA
The DNA here is from genome assembly GCF_947495635.1 of uncultured Virgibacillus sp. Taxonomy (NCBI): domain Bacteria; kingdom Bacillati; phylum Bacillota; class Bacilli; order Caryophanales; family Bacillaceae; genus Virgibacillus; species uncultured Virgibacillus sp. The sequence continues at coordinate 339 of NZ_CANMAB010000088.1, forward strand.
GATAATAGTGCTTGCCCTTCAAGTGAAGAGGTTTCCTCAGCAAAGTTGCTTAGTGTATTGATATAATCACTTGCTTCATTTGCATAATTCAATGAATGAGTCGTTTCTTCTAACAACGAACATCCACTAAGGAATACTAATGTAACAGTAATAAGTAATAGGAAGCTTTTTTTCATTTGCTTCTCCTTTCAGTACAATTGTGTCTTTAATTAATTTACGTTGAAATCCCTGTTTAAGTTTCAAGCATATATGTATAAATGTTTTTCTAACTAATGGGGAAACTATTTGCTTGAGAGCAACTAGAAAGGGTGTTAAAAATGAAAAAAATAATGTATTTCCTAGCAGTGCTTGTTTGTTTGGTTAGTATTGGAGGGAATGCTGTCTCTGCTGAATTTCTTGATATGCGAGTAACGGAGACAAATGATATAAAGCAGCATAAAGATGTTTATAAAGCTTTACTGTTACAAAAAGCAAAAGAGTTAGGTATTGAAGTAGAAGGGAAATCCATAGAAAAGATTAAAAAGCAAGTTGTTCAGACCAGTATAACCAATACTGCTAAGGAATTAGGGATTGCAACAGAAGGTAAGAATATAAACGAGTTAAAAAAGGAAGTCCATCATGCTAAAGTAATAAAAAAAGCGAAGGAACTAGGTTTAGATGTACAAGGAAAGGAACCAGATCAGCTAGCAAAAGAAGTCCATGAAACAATGATTAAGAAAAAGGCAGAAAAATTAGGCATAAGTGCCGAGGGAAAGGATATTCAAGAGCTTCAGAAAGAAATTATCAAAACAAAGGTAACAAAAGAAGCTGAAAAGTTTGGAATTGAGACAGAAGACGAGGATATTCGTGGCTTAATCCAAGCTATTCATGAGGCAAAATTATACCATACTGCTGAAAAATTAGGCATACTTACAACCAATAAAAGCGCAGATGAACTAATGGAAGAGATCATCGTTAACCATTCTACAGAGGCAAAAGAGCTAAACTTATATCCATTTCAGAATGGTAAGTTACATGTTCATCCTCACCATAAACTTTATTAGCTATGTAAAAAGAACAAGCGATAGAGATTAGAGGGTCTCCATCGCTTGTTCTTTTTAAGTTATAATTATGATGTGATAAGGTGGGAATCCAGCAATCCTTACAAAATGACAGTCAAACTTAACCTTTTGCTTTAAATTCGATTAATTGTTTTAATTAGAGTAAGTCGTTATTTAATATTCTTTTTCTGTACCAGTTGCAAACGTAATGTCTAAATCCAGTAAGGCATCTTCTGGAATGTTAAAAGCTTTTCGAACCGCTGCTAATACTTCCTCTTTTGAACTATTCTCATCAAAGTCAAATTGAGCGAAGTGATCATCTAACTCATGTAGCGCCTCATCGTTAGAAAGTCTTATTCCTTGATTTTTATCGTTATAACTCGCTTCGACCCGGTCAGGTACAAATTCGTATTCCACTTCAACAGCGTCTTTTATATTTTCAAAGTCAGCTTCTAAATCAAATTCTATAAAGCTGTAAGGCGCCTCGGATACGGAGGTAGTCTCACCGTTATTCTTATCTTGCTGCATATCAGCCGGTTTTTGTTCGGTTTCTTGTTGCGTATCATCTGCTCCGCAAGCAGTTATTACATTGAATAATACGATTAAGGCTAGTAATGCTATAACTCTAACCATAGCTAGTTTTTTCTGCATATGTATCGCTCCATTCTACATAAGATGCTAGTTATCATTTTAACCCTTTGTGATGGATTTCAAACCAAAAATATGTCATTTTTTATTTATCTATCCTATGACAGCTATTGAAACTTTTTAGTTTGTGTTGGTATTCGATTATGGTAAGATGATATCTATGACTAAAAATTGAAGTCTGCTTATGGAGTTATAATACAAGCAAAAAAGTTGAATAAAAAGCGATTGCTGAGGAATCCATAAGATATCAGATTATAAAAGAAAGAAGGAAGTTTTATGGTGGATAACAACATTTCAGAAGTAAATAGTCCAACTTCTGTAAATAAGGTACCGCTAATGATCGTACTGATATCCGGTGCTTTTGTTGCCATTTTAAATCAGACATTATTAGCTACAGCCCTGCCGCATATTATGATTGATTTGCAATTGGATGCAAATACAGCGCAATGGCTGCAATCTATTTTTATGCTCGTCAATGGAATTATGATTCCGATTACTGCATTTCTTATTGAACGATTTACAACGAGAGGACTATTTTTATCAGCATTAACGATTTTTGCGATAGGGACAATTATTTGTGCATTAGCACCGAATTTCGCTGTGTTAATGGCTGGACGTGTAGCACAAGCAGCAGCTGCTGGTATTATTATGCCGCTTATGCAAACCATTTTATTCCTTATTTTTCCGATTGAAAAACGTGGGTCGGCAATGGGAATGTTTGGTTTAGTTATTGCATTTGCACCAGCGATAGGACCAACATTATCTGGATGGCTTGTTGAACATTTTCCGTGGAGAAGTCTTTTTTTCGTTATATTGCCAATTATTATTGTCGATATTATTGTTGCTTATTTCATATTAAAAAATATTACAAATCGTACATTCCCCAAATTGGATATATTATCGATTATCCTTTCAACCTTAGGTTTTGGAGGACTATTGTACGGATTTAGTACTGCTGGAAATAGCGGTTGGGGAAGTTTGCAAGTAATTCTCTCCTTAGTTATAGGTGCAATTGCACTTACGCTGTTTATTTGGAGACAAATGAAATTAGAACAACCAATTCTTGAATTTCGTGTATTTAAAAATAGCATTTTTACACTTACAACAGTCTTAGGGATGGTTGCGTTTATGGCTATGATTGGGGCTGCAGTGGTCTTACCATTATTGGCGCAGAATATGCTTGGGTTTACTGCATTGGAATCAGGATTAATGCTATTGCCAGGCGCTGTTGTAATGGGAATTATGAATCCAATTACAGGTAGATTATTTGATAAGTTTGGTGCACGTTGGTTAGCGATCATCGGATTAACGATCGTAACAGTTACTACTTTTATGTTCACCGATTTATCAACAGATACGACATTTACTTACCTTGCTACAATTAATGCAATTCGGATGTTTGGTATTGCGATGGTAATGATGCCGGTTACGACTGCTGGTTTAAATCAGCTTTCCGTAAAATTAATTCCGCACGGAACAGCTATGAATAATACGATGCGACAAGTGGCTGGGGCAATTGGTACTGCTCTATTGGTTACGGTTATGACAAACAGTGCAGTACCTGATGAAGGTATAAATGGAATGATTCATGGAGTAAATGTTTCGTTTATTGTTGCAGGCGTGTTTGCGATTATTGCATTAATCCTCTCTTTCTTTATCAAGCGTTCACAGCCTGATTCTGTACACATTCGTAGATAATCGGTAGTGATTTTGCAAAAACAGTTGACATTAGTAACATTTCTATCCATAATATTAAAAAACATATGTGAACGGAAAAGAAGGAATAGTATGTAATCGAATGAGTGCCAGAGAAGTGAGGTATTTGCTGGAAGCTCACATACTCTTTAGTTACAGAACGTGCCTTCTGAGTCCTACTTGAAGTAGGCGCTTTGTATGGCGTTAAAGCAATAAGCGGGATGTTATTCATCCAATTTAGGTGGTACCGCGGAAGAAAAGGCTCTTTCGTCCTTATTCATAGGGCGAATAGGGCTTTTTTATCCTACATATAAGTGGGGTAAGACTCCCACTTCAAGCAAAAAGGGAAATCAATTCAGATAAGTGGGGGATCGCCTGCCAGTAATTGTCCGATTGGTTCAAAGGTCTTTAGATCATACCCTTGTGGTACTAACCATCCGTGGGAGATGAAAAAACCTCCAAGGGATTGAAGTTTTACTTTATAAATGGAGATGCTAGCTATTTTTTAACTTTAAAAGTCTGATGATTAAGAATTGAACGTCAGGTGATTGGGCTTAAGAAATGAGGTATATGAAAATGAGTAAAAAGAGAATTGTAGTTAAAATTGGGAGTAGTTCATTAACGAATGCGCAGGGGGAAATGGATGTGGCGAAGTTAACGGAACACGTTCAAGCGATAGCAGCGCTGCGCCAGCATAATCATGATGTTATTCTCGTTTCTTCAGGAGCTGTTGCTGCAGGATTTTCTAAAATTGGGTACGGCTCTCGTCCAGTTACCTTGAAAGGAAAGCAGGCATCAGCTGCAGTAGGTCAAGGTTTACTTATTCAAATATATATGGAAAAGTTCGCAGAACATGATTTAAAAGCTGCACAACTTTTATTAACACGCGATGATTTTACGAACAGAAGCAGATATAAAAATGCCTTTAATACCATCATGGAGCTTATAGAGCGGCGTGTCGTTCCAATAATTAATGAAAATGATACGGTGTCCGTTAATGAATTGACTTTTGGGGATAACGATATGCTTTCTGCTTTGGTTAGCGGAATAGTTCATGCTGACGAATTGATTATGCTTACAGATATTAATGGCATATATAATGGCAATCCCCGTCATCAATCAAACGCAACAAAATATGATTATTTAGAAACAATTACTCCAGAAATGATTGCTGCAGTTGATCATACACGCTCAACGGTTGGTACTGGTGGAATGAAGTCCAAATTGGAAGCCGCAAAAATGGCATTATCTTTAGGAGTAAGTGTATTCATTGGAACAGGAAAAGGAGAAAATAAATTACTGGAAATTTTAAATGGGAATGGTGATGGTACATATATTCGAAATCGATCAAAAGAAACCATTACTACAAATAGACAATGGATTGCTTTGCACTCTGAATCTATGGGGGAAATTTATGTAGATATAGGAGCAGAAGAGGCAATCTTATATCATGGTGCTAGCCTGTTATCAGCAGGCATAAATAGTGTAAAAGGACATTTTGATAAGGGGGATGTTGTAGAGGTATATGGACATAATGGTTTGATTGGAAAAGGTGAAGTAAGCTGCTCCGAGGAAGTAATTGTAAAAGAAATCGAAGCTAGAAGTCTAAAGCAAAGCTTCCAATCTTCAAGAGTCATTCATCGTGACCGCTGGGTGCGGTTAAAGTAAAAATGTAAAAAGGAGAGGAGAACAGATGGAAGAGATACAGACGAAAGGAAAATTGGCTAAAAGAGCAAGCTTTCAATTAAATGCAGTAAGTACAGATGATAAAAATAAGGCGCTGGAATGTATAGCGAAGCAAATTCTAATGGAAGAGGATTTGATATTAAAAGAGAATCGTAAAGATCTACAAGAGGGAGAAAATAAAGGATTAACAGCTTCTATATTAGATCGAATTATGTTAAATAGCGATCGATTACAAGCAATGCATGATGCTATTATTCAACTTATACAAATAGCTGATCCTATTGGTGAAGTGCTCGAATCAATTGACAAAGAGAATGGCTTACGTATCTCGAGAAAGCGTGTACCTATTGGTGTGATTGGCATGATTTACGAGGCTAGGCCAAATGTCACTATTGACGCAGCTACGCTGGCATTGAAGACAGGTAATGCGGTAATTTTAAGAGGAAGTTCATCCGCCAAACACTCTAATCAAGCGCTCGTTTCTGTTATTCATCGAGCTTTAGCGAACAGTAGGTTACCAATTGATTCTGTTCAGCTAATCGAAAATACAAGCAGAGAATCAGCTAAGGAGCTTTTTACATTAAATAGCTATTTAGATGTTTTAATTCCTAGAGGCGGAAAAAATTTAATTGATACTGTAATACGTGAATCAACAGTCCCAGTAATTGAAACAGGAGCAGGTAATTGCCATTTGTTTATCGATGAATCTGCAGATTTCCAAATGGCGCAGGATATTGTATTGAATGCAAAACTCCAAAGGCCCTCGGTATGTAATGCAATGGAATCCTTATTAATTCAGGAGCGGTGGTTTGAAAACTATGGTGGACAGTTACTCGAGCAGCTGCATAAAAACGATGTAGATGTCATTGGGGATAAACAAGTATGTTCCAAATTTTCCTTTGCAAAACCAGCGACTGAAAAGGATTGGCAGACAGAATATCTTGATTTAGCTGTTAGTGTTAAAATAGTTAAAAGCTGTGAAGAAGCGATCCATCATATCAATTTATACGGCACGAAGCATTCTGAGGGGATCATTACAGAAAATGTAGAACATGCTGCTCTTTTTCAACAACAAGTAGATGCAGCGGCAGTCTATCACAATGCCTCTACTCGTTTTACGGATGGATTTGAGTTTGGTTATGGTGCAGAAATTGGAATTAGCACACAGAAATTACATGCGAGAGGTCCCATGGGACTTCCAGCATTAACATCAAGCAAATTCTTTATTCAAGGAAATGGACAAATTCGTAGCTAATAGAGCTTGGATAGTAGTAGAACGGCTGCATCGTGTAGCCGTTTCTATGACCTTTTTATTTCGGCCGTTTGTCCCCCATCCTCACATAAATCTGCTATTCTCATGAGTAGTTCAATAGTTCAATAGCTGTAAAGGAGTATTTACGTGTACCGACCTTGCTTCTATCAGGAAATAATAAACCTCATTCTTCGTAATACCTAATTTTTCGTTCAGACAATCCAGTAAGCCCATGTACAATTCCAATGGATCTTTATATGATGTCATTTCAACCATCCTAAAGCTATGTTTATTCTAGTATCTCATTTTGATGTTAGAGAAACTAACATATTGCTTAGACAAATGAAAAATATCAAAGGAATGTCCCAAAAGGTCGCTTTAATTGGAGTATTTCCATTCTCCGTGGGTGACGCTTCAGCATTAAACAAAATTTACTCACATCAAGCTGTGCATACGATTGTTCCCATAGTGTCTTGTATATTCCAGTCTTTTGTACTTTTTCGCTGATGAGACATCCCCCGAAACTTCTATAATTGATAAAATTCAACCATTCTTTGGAGTTCGCTTAGCGTCAATGCTTCTAGGTCGCTATCGTTTTCTAGCACTCCGGCTTTTTGTAATTTTTTTATATAGTAGCGTTTCACCTCTTCAATTCCTTCACGTAGCAGATTTTTGCTCATGTGCAAAGCACCTCCATCATTTGCAGTTGTACTTATTAAACTATGAGATAAAGGAAAGGATTGGTACGACTAAAGCTAAAAATAAGGCAGATGTCGGCATTGCGATGCTACCCATTGCCCCTTCTTCCTCACCCCGAACGAGTGAATGGTTTGCGCCAAGCATTTGTGCAGATGCTCCATAGCAAAACCCTTAGATCCCATCAATAAGATAGTAATAGAATGAGGCTGAGACAAAAGAATGAAGAAACAATAAAAACGAACCTAATTAATTTCATCAAATAATTATCGTTCGTTTTTTGATCAGAATCATCATTACAAATTACTATTTTGACAGGAAAACAGGAATCAAATGTAGAATTAGTGTAAGAGGAGTAAAAAGGAATTGGAGGGGATAGTAAATGGCAACTATTCAAGATTTTTTACAAATAGATATGCGCATCGGTACGATAAAGAAAGCGGAATCATTTCCGGAAGCTAGAAAGCCAGCAATTAAACTTTTTATTGACTTTGGGGAGTTGGGGATGAAACAATCTTCTGCTCAGCTAACAAAACGGTATACCCCAGCTGAATTGGTTGGGCGTCAAGTTGCAGCGGTAGTTAATTTTCCACCGATGCGAATTGCTGGGTTTAAATCAGAAGTCCTCGTGTTAGGTGGCGTACAAGAGGAAGGAGATGTCGTCTTATTAAGTCCTTGTGAAGAGGTGGAAAATGGCACGCGAATTTCATAACTCTTACGAGAAATACATACATTTAGATAATTATTTATAGGTAGAAGTTTCACTTTATAAAGAGTTAAAAGGCTAAGAATATCGTAGTTCGTATACATCTGAGTAAATCATCAAGGAGGGAAAAAGTAATGACGAATTATAAACCTGCAGGCTTTTGGATACGGGTTTTGGCAAGTTTGCTCGATTCTTTGTTAATTTCTGTATTAGCTGCTATGATTGCTGCTATGATTAATGATCAAGATTTTGTTTTCTTTTATTCCCAAACGGAAATAGATCCCTCTACTTCCGATACTTGGGCTTCCATTATTTATATCATTGTATTTATCATTATATTTACTGCAACAAAATGGAAGGGGAGTCCGGGAAAAATTATATGTAATATTCAAGTCGTAAATACAAACATGACCCAAATTAGTATATGGAAATCAATTGGAAGATACTTAAGCTATTTCGTTTCGGCGCTAACACTGTTTATCGGTTATTTACTGGCAGGCTGGAATGAGGAAAAAAAGGCGCTGCATGATATGATTTGTCAAACGAGGGTGGTATATCGGAATTGAAGAGCTTTTTATATGTGACGATTTGTTGTCTTGGATTAAAAAAGATACTTCCTATTGGAGCCGGCATATGAATAGGATTTTCGTAATAAATTTCCTATAGATAAAACAAATATTTTCCAAAAATGCTAATGCAATAATTCACAGATATTTTCAGCGATCCACATGTATTAAGCTGTAGGTAGTGCATGGAATGACTCGTTTACTAAAAAGAAGGAGAGAGAGGATTGACAATACTCGATGCATTAAAAAAGATACTTCCGTCTGAGCATATAAGTGATAATGACACGGTTCTTGAACAGCATAGTTCCGATGAATCGTATCATACTCCTAAGTTACCGGATGTTGTGGTATTTCCGCAAACCACTGAAGAGGTTAGCCAGATAATGAAAGTAGCTTGTGAATATAAGACGCCTGTTGTTTCTTATGGGTTGGGAACAAGTCTAGAAGGTAGCGTGATTCCATACGAAAAAGGAATTGTAATCGATTATACGTTGATGAACAAGGTGTTAGAAGTACGACCAGACGACTTTCTGGTTAAAGTTCAACCTGGTGTGACGAGGAAACAACTCGAAAGGGAGTTGAAAAAATATGGACTGTTTTTCTCAGTTGATCCAGGGGCGGATGCAACGCTTGGTGGTATGGCTGCTACGAATGCAAGTGGAACTACATCGGTAAAATATGGAATTATGCGAGACCAGGTACGAGATCTAGAAGTAGTGCTCGCGGATGGGACGATTATACATACGGGAAGTATGGCAGCTAAGTCTTCTTCAGGATACCACTTGAATGGTTTATTTGTAGGATCGGAAGGTACATTAGGTTGCTTTACAGAGTTGACGTTAAAAGTACACGGTATTCCAGAACAAATAATGGCAGGGAGAGCTGCTTTTCAAACATTAGATGAAGCTGTTGCTGCAGTGATTAGTATTTTACAGGCTGGAATACCGATAGCGAGGGTTGAATTAGTAGATGATCAATCAATGAAGCAAATCAATCTTTTTAGTGACACAACTTATAGAGAAGTTCCTACGGTATTTTTAGAATTCCATGGAAATGAAGCGGGTCTAAAGCAGGATGTGGCATTTACGAAAGATTTATTAGAAGACCACCGGTGTCAAGTGTTAGCCTTTGAATCAAACACGGCAGCTAGAAATCGATTATGGGAAGCAAGGCATAATACAGCCTATGCATTTCTTCATAGCTATCCAGGTAAAAAGCAAATGGTGACGGATGTATGTGTGCCAATTTCGGAACTAGCTGGAGCAATTAAAGATGGGAGAAAGGCAGTAGAGGCCTCAGGACTTACTGGTGGAATTGTGGGACATGTTGGCGATGGCAACTATCATATTCTGCTAATGGTTGATGCGGATGACCCAACAGATATAGAAAAGGCTAATCAAGTGAATAGGCAGATTGTTGAATATGCTTTAAAACGTGGAGGAACTTGCACAGGAGAACACGGAGTAGGAATTGGTAAGGCGAAATACCAAGAAGCAGAGCATGGTAACGCGCTTGAAATCATGCGTAAAGTAAAAAGTGTGTTGGATCCGAACAATCTTTTGAATCCTGGTAAGGTTCTATACGATTAGAGAATTCGTTTATAATTTAGTATAAAATGTCTCTTAAAGTTCATTGTAGTGCAGGGGCTTAAATAGATGATACTCCTGTGAGCAAGCAAAGGTGTGGAAAAACGGAGTAGTGGATTTAATTCATAGGGAAGCTGAAGATTAAAAAAGCTGAAAAAGTTTTATTCACCAAATAAATAAGGCGCTCTTCGATGGAAAGCTGGCGTGATTTTAATGACCCGGCTTTTTAGTCTAGGAAATTATAATATTTGCTTATGTGGATAAATAGGGGTGTGTTGGGCCGTGTCCAGCTCCAGCGCCCAGAACTAGGCGACTTCACGAATCGCCATCATCGACTCGCGAACACATCGTAATTCCTTTATCTCTGCTGGCTCTCTCCAGTCGCTACGTTTCAAATAGGGAGTTTGCGCTTTTAATCTGGTGCAGTAGCTATACGATACATAGTTTCTGCAAATAATGGGATTATATAAACAGATGTCATTTTATTTATTTGATAGGAGGGTAGCGATGTCACAACAAAACCAACATCAAATGATTGAAACATGCACGATTCAAGTAAAACAGGCTTATCAAATGATTGAACAAGCGAAAACGAATGGGGATATGCGACAGTTACAAGAGGCTGAGCAGGAGTTACGTCAAGCTGAAGAAAATTTGCATGCAGCTCAGGAACGCTTTGGAACAGCAGCTCTCGAAAATCCGCAGTTTCAACAAACGCAGGAGCACTTACATGATGCTCGTCAAGAAATTGAACATTTTAGACAGAATCACAAATAAGGAAGCTCTGCTCAAGGGCTTTCTTTTTATTGTTCGGAAATAAAATGTAAATAAGTGTAAATTGTTATTGTTTTTATGATTACATTAGGATTTATTTTATATTTTTTTGGATAACTTAATTAAATTGTAATTTTTTTTATAAAAAACGAATATTTCATTGTAATTGGAATGAGGGTTTTTTATAATAGAATCATTCACATGAAAAATACTAAACAACATGGGAGGACTTTTTTATGACAAAGAAAGTTTATTTAAATCACGACGGCGGTGTTGATGATTTAATTTCATTATTCTTATTACTTCAAATGGAAGAGGTTGAATTATTAGGTGTTGGTGTCATACCTGCGGATTGCTATTTGGAACCAGCGATGTATGCAAGTCGGAAAATTATTGATCGATTTGGTAATGGTGAGGAAATAAGTGTAGCTGCATCTACATCACGAGGAAAGCATCCATTTCCAAAAGACTGGAGAATGCACGCATTTTTAGTTGACGCATTACCAATTTTAAATGAATTTTTACCAATTAAAACAAAAGAAGCCAATATACCGGCTCATAAACATTTGATTCAAACGCTACGCCAAAGCGAGGAGCCAGTTACATTAGTCTTTGTTGGCCCTTTGACAGATTTAGCTAGAGCTTTAGAGGAAGCGCCTGATATTGAAGCAAAAATAGAAAAATTAGCGTGGATGGGCGGAACTTTCTTGGAGACAGGTAATGTAGAAGAACCGGAACATGATGGGTCAGCGGAATGGAATGCATTTTGGGATCCAGAGGCAGTGAAAACCGTTTGGGAAAGCAACATTGAAATAGATTTAGTAGCACTGGAAAGCACAAATATGGTTCCACTTACACTAGACGTTAGAAATAGTTGGGCTTCAGAAAGAAAGGATTTAGGAATTGATTTTCTAGGGCAATGCTATGCAATGGTTCCGCCACTTGTTCATTTTCAAACAAACTCTACGTATTTCCTTTGGGATGTTCTGACAACAGCAACAATTGGGAAAAGTGATCTCGTTAAGAAAAAACAAGTGAATAGTATTGTTCATACGGAAGGAAAAAGTCAAGGTAGGACAGAATTATCAGAACATGGTCGACCAGTGAACTTAGTATATGAAGTGAACCGTGATCAATTCTTTCAATACATTACAGACTTATCAAGACAAAACTGAATAGGAGTTGTAGCATCATGAGACGAGTTATTATTGATACGGATACCGCTGGCGATGACACAATCGCATTACTAACTGCTCTTTATCATTTTAAGGTTGAAGGTGTTACGATTACTGGCGGAAATGTTGATTTTGATCAAGAGGTAGAGAATGCTTTATACACCATTCAAGTATTTAATCCAGATTATAATGTACCTGTCTATAAGGGACATGAGAGGCCAATTTTGTCGATTGGGGAAACTGTTCATCGTACAGTAGAGGATGTTCATGGCAAAGATGGTATGGGAGATTCCTTTTTTGAAAAGGCAGATCAACGTCCTGAAGATGGACATGCGGTTAACTTCATCATTGAAAAAGTTAAAGCGAATCCTGGTGAAATTGAATTTTTAGCGATTGCACCATTAACAAACATTGCCATGGCCATAAAAAAGGATCCAACAATAGTAAAGGATATTCCACATATTTATATCATGGGTGGAACAAATAATGCATTAGGAAATATTACTGCTGCAGCTGAGTATAATTTTTGGGTAGATCCAGAAGCCGCAAGAATTGTTTTACATGCTGGCATCCCAATCACGATGGTGGGATGGGATATGTGTACGGATTATTCTGTAATGAATGATACCGATCACCAGGAAATTGCGGCAATCGGTACGGCACGTTCAAAATTTTTTATGGATATTAATCGCGTAGTCATGAAATTTAATAAGGAAGTTCATAAAATCGATGGGACAACCCATCCTGATACATTGTTAGTTGCTATTGCAGCAAACGAAGAACTAATGATAGCATCTAATGATTATTTTGTTGATATTGAAACAAAAGGTGAACTAACAAGAGGCTACAGTTTAGTGGATAGGAATAACCGTAGTGAAAAATCACCAAATGTGCGTGTGTGCGAAGGTGTTGATAGAGAAAAGTTTAGAAATACGCTCATCAAAGTTTTATCAACGAATTCATACTGACAACGAAGAGAGGTTTGCTACAATGGAAATTTTATGGGGAATGACTGGAATTATAATCATATTATTTATTGCATTTCTACTTTCTAAAAGCAAGAAATCAATAAACTTTCGTACAGTTATCGGTGCACTAGCCATTCAATTTATTTTTGGCTTTATCGTATTAAAATGGGAATTGGGAAGAAACTTTTTTAAAGGGATCACTTCTATTGTTGAGCAAATTATTAATACATCAAACGATGGTATTAGCTTCCTATTTGGAGGCTTGCTTGGTATGGAAGGAGTTGGAATGATATTTGCGTTTCAAGTGTTGCCTGTCATTATCTTCTTTTCTTCACTAATTTCTGTTTTATTCTATATCGGGGTTATGCAAGTGCTAACAAAGGCGATCGGTGGCTTTTTATCACTTATCTTAAAGACAACAAAGCCAGAGTCATTATCAGCAGCAGCAAATATATTTGTAGGCTTGACAGAGGCTCCACTTGTCGTTAAACCATATTTGGAAAAAATGACAAAATCAGAGTTATTTGCGGTGATGACTGGAGGAGCAGCTTCTGTTTCAGGTACAGTACTTGTCGGTTACTCGCTACTTGGTGTGCCATTAGATTATTTACTTGCGGCGGCATTTATGGCTGCACCTGCAGGTTTGTTAATTGCTAAAATGTTAGTACCAGAGACAGAAGTGCAAGAAGAGCAACTAATTAAGATTGATGCAGAAAAAGATGCACAAAATATTGTTGATGCAGCTTCTAACGGTGCTTTAGTTGGACTTAAACTTGCATTGAACATTGGCGCATTGTTATTGGCGTTTATTTCACTTATTGCATTGGTGAATCTTGGGCTAGACTGGGTTAGTGGCCTGTTTGGATTTGAGGCAATTACCATTGAGCAAATACTTGGATACGTGATGGCACCCCTAGCTTTTATTATCGGAGTACCTTGGGATGAAGCGGTACAAGCCGGTTCTTTTATTGGTCAAAAGTTCGTTTTAAATGAATTTGTTGCGTTTAGTAACTTTGGAGCAGAAATTGAACATTTCTCAGATAAAACAGTAGCAGTTATTACGTTTGCCTTATGCGGATTTGCTAACCTAGCAAGTATGGGGATGCTCATTGGAGGAATTGGTGGGCTTGCTCCATCGCGAAAAAATGATTTAGTAAGGCTGGCATTTCTAGCCATTATTGGTGGAACGCTAGCAAATTTATTGAGTGCAGCAATAGCAGGAATGCTAATTTGATAAATATGAATGAATTAGTGGTGAGCAGAAAGAGGATGAGGAAATGGATAAGATAATTCTGGATGTTGATACCGGAGTGGATGATGCCCTTGCTATTTTAATGGCAGTAGAAAGTGGACAATTAGAAATAGCAGGAATAACAGCTGTTAATGGGAATGTACCACTCGAACAAGTTATGGTAAATAGCAAAAAGGTATTACAATTGGCTGGAAGAAGTGATATCCCAGTTTATCGTGGAGCTGGCCAACCACTTTTGAAAGGAGCCTTCCATGAGTTTGGTGTTCATGGAGATGATGGAATAGGTGGATCGCTTCAAAACATCGTTCCACGAGTAGAGGATCCAGTATTATTTGCTCCTGATTTTATGATTGAACAGGCAAAGAAATTTCCAGGAGAATTAACATTAATTATGGTTGGCCCGTTGACTAATCTTGCTTTAGCTTTACGTAAAGAGCCAACTCTCCCTCAGTTAGTGAAGCAAGTTGTTGTGATGGGGGGGCTTGTTTCTGAAAGCGGTAGAGGAAATACGCTACCAACTTCAGAATTTAATATCTTTGCAGATGCAGAGGCGGCAAAGATTGTATTTCATTCTGGAATGCCTATAAAATTAGTCAGCTTAGACGTAACCATGAAAACCTTTCTTACGAAAGAACACATTGAACAATTGCAAGGGTCTTTGTATTATGATTTTGTAATGAAAAGCACGGAGGTTTATCGTAAGTATAGCATGGATAATTATGGACAGAATGGTTGCGCACTTCATGATCCATTAACCGTCGGGGTTGTTCTTGATCCTTCGCTTGTTAAAACGGCAAAATACTTTGTGGACATTGAAACAAAAAGTGAGTTGAGCTACGGACAAACCATTTGTGATTTTCTCCACCTATGGAAAAAAGAACCAAATATTGAAGTGTGCCTTGCAGTAGATGCAGATCGATTTACTACTCTCTTTTTAGATACGTTAAAGAAGCAATTGTGACCCGTGAGCTTGGGGAAATATATGTATTTGTCTTAGAATAGGGTTGGAATATAGCTAAAACGGTCCATTAAAAAGGCGAACAATGTAATACGCTATCACTTGAAATATATGTAGACGCTTTGAAAAAAATGCGATGTATCGCTGCCCTTCCATATATGAGGGAGAAAAGGCATCGGTGAGTCTCCAAAGTAAGTTAGGCGAGGAGACTCACCAGCCATTCGCAGCACAGCGAAGTATATTTCCGGAATAGCTTAGTTATATTTTTCTTTAATGAAAACACGTTTGATTCCGTCTTTTTTACTTAATCATAAAAAGTCATATACGCTTTGACGTTTGTACTGTGAAGTTTTTTTTTACATAAAATTCCGCTTCATTATTAGATCCATCCACATATCCACCAATATTCCTAAAGATTGCACATTCATCATGAGATAAATACCTTTCGCCTACAAAGTCGTCTCCAACAGGATCATCTTCCCATAATTTATACCATCCCGATGGCTCAGCTGTTAAGCAATACTTAAAATCACCACCAGTGGACTCGGCAATGCCAGTAGTATTAAAAAATATGGAAGAACCAATATAATCCCATGTTCCAGTAACGTTTGATTTTGCTGAAATCAATGAAAGCGATGCAAAGAAAATTGTTGCAAATGCTATCAGAATTGCTACTACTTGTTTCATAAATTCTCTTTACATTATTAAAATGAATGGTAAAATGTTTCGGACGGATATTATAATTTTAATTATTTTCCGCCTATTTAGTTATAATAATAGACAATTAACTAGATTATTGACAGAAGATATAGATTATGATATTTAAACTATGATATTATTAATTATTCAGAACCGATTAAAAAGGAGAGAAGCTAAAATGGAAAAGAAGCAATTCAAAGCCGAATCTAAGAGATTACTAGAGTTGATGGTGAATTCGATATATTCCCAACGTGAGGTGTTTTTGCGTGAGTTAATATCCAACGCTAGTGATGCCATGGATAAAATGTACTATCGAAGTTTGACGGATGAGAATTTATCTTTTAATAAGGATAGTTATTACATACAGATCATTCCAAATAAAGAAGAGCGTACACTGAAAGTAATAGATACTGGAATTGGAATGACAAAGGATGAATTAGAAACAAATCTTGGTACGATTGCTAAGAGTGGATCATTCGCTTTTAAAAATGATACAGAATTAAAAGATGGGCATGACATTATTGGTCAATTCGGTGTGGGTTTTTATGCTGCATTTATGGTTGCTGATGTAGTAACAGTCATTAGTAAAGCCTTGGACAGTGAAGAAGCATATAAATGGGAATCAACTGGTACAGAAGGATATTCAATTACTTCATATGAGAAGGAAGAGATTGGAACCGAAATCATTTTAAAGATAAAGGATAATACGGAAGACGAGTCGTATGATTCCTATCTAGAAGAAGCTCACTTAAAAGAAATTATTAAAAAATACTCTGACTTTATTCGTTATCCAATCAAAATGGATGTAACAAAAAGTAAGCCAAAGGATGAAGAAAGTGATGAGTATGTTGATTATGTAGAAGAAGAAACGATAAATAGTATGGTTCCAATTTGGAAGAAGAATAAAAATGAATTAACAGACGAGGATTATGAAAATTTCTATCAGGAAAAGCGATATGGCTTTGACAAGCCTTTAAAATCCCTTCATATAAATGTAGATGGTACTGTTAGGTATAATGCTATTTTATTCATACCTGAAAATACACCTTTTGATTATTACTCAAAAGAATTCGAAAAAGGGTTAGAGTTATATTCCAATGGGGTACTAATCATGAATAAATGTGCGGACCTTCTGCCTGACTATTTTAGCTTTGTTAAAGGAATGGTAGATTCAGAGGACTTATCACTGAATATTTCTCGGGAAATGCTACAGCATGATCGTCAATTAAAGGTAATAGCGAAAAATATAACGAAAAAAATAAAGACTCAACTATTGCATTTGTTAAGAGATGATCGAGAAAAGTATGAAAAATTCTATGATTCATTCGGTAGACAATTAAAGTTTGGAGTATATAACGAGTTTGGAGCAAATAAAGAAACGTTAAAAGATTTATTATTATTTTACTCCTCTAAAGAAAAGAAATTAGTCTCACTGGATGAATACGTTAAACGCATGCCTGAAGACCAAGCCTATATTTATTATGCTTCTGGTGAATCCATTGAACGAATTGAGAAATTACCACAAACTGAAATGGTAGCAGATAAAGGGTATGAAATACTATATTTCACTGAAGAAATTGATGAATTTGCTATTAAAATGCTCATGAACTATCAAGATAAGGAATTCAAATCTGTTTCTAGTGGCGATCTTGGTTTAGATGAAGAGACAGATAACGAAACAGATAAAGATAAGCAGGAAGAAAATAAAGAACTCTTTGCATTTATGAAGGAGAATTTAGCGGGTAAGGTAAAGGATGTGCGTGCATCCAAACGTTTGAAATCTCACCCTGTTTGTCTATCTGCTGATGGAGATATATCTTTAGAAATGGAAAAAGTGTTGAATTCCATGCCAAATAACCAGCAAGTTAAAGCGGATAAAGTATTGGAGATAAACACGAACCATGATATTTTCCAAGCATTACAAACGACATTTGCGAATGACAAGGACAAAACAGCCCTGTATACAAACCTATTATATAATCAGGCTTTACTTATAGAGGGGATGCCTGTAAATGATCCAGTTGCATTTACGAATGATATCTGCAAGGTTATGATTTGATAGATTAGTGATAGGTCTCAGACAATACACAACTTCTATACTATACGAACAATCATGTTATCCAACATATAACTGGCAGTAAGATCCGCACTTCAAACAATAAAATAAAACCAATATTGGTAAGTGTGGATTAACTACCAGTAAATATCCGATGGATTCAAAGGCATTTAGATATACCATTGTGGTACTAACAATCAGTGGGGGGTAAGTACCCCCGACTGATTGAAGTTTTACTTTATAAGTTAAGAAAGTATAAAATCAGTGCAATGACTGCGTTAAGCCAAGTAGTTATTTTGAAATGTTTGATGTAT
>NZ_CANMAB010000089.1:0-18044 GCF_947495635.1 uncultured Virgibacillus sp.
GTTTCTCTTTATTGCTTGAAGTGGGGAGCTTACTGCCGGTTATATGCGGGATAAAGTGAAACTTCCATCCGTGGGGGATTTTGTTTATCCCCACGGATGGTTAGGTGAACCAATCGGACATTTACCGGCAGTTGATCACCCACTTTACCAATAGTGGTTTCTCTTTATTGCTTGAAGTGGGGAGCTTACTGCCGGTTATATGCGGGATAAAGTGAAACTTCCATCCGTGGGGGGTTTTGTTTATCCCCCACTTCCAATAGCTGTTCTAATAAGGGAAATTTTCCTGTAGCTCCGCATATGCACTCTATGTGTTCAAGCAATTGCTCTCCCGTGAAAGTTTTTATATTAACTATTTTATCTGTGAGTTCAAACACACTTATCTTTCTTCTAATTTTTTAAAGAAATCAATAATTCCTAAGGCACAAACTTGCATATCTAAATTAATTACAATATAAGCCTCATGGTCATCTGGAATACCCTTTGCTCGTAATTCAACTTTAACCGCTGATAATAGACGCTTAGCTAATTCATCATAACCAAGCCCTTCCTTCCATACCTGTTGACCGATATCCAGAAAAAGAGGAAGCCAATTCGCTACTTGCTGTAGTGCTAAATTGGGAGTATTCGTCATTCCAAAGTGTCCATAATAAATCCGATCCAGATTTAATGCTTGTAAACGAGCAATCGCAGCTTGCATAGCATCTGGATTAAACTGATTTGGCGATGTCGAAGGTAAAAAGAATGGAACGCCTTGATCTATTAATTGCTGATAACGAACACCAACGGTATCTCCAGTAAACACCCCATTACTTATTGGATCATAAATACAAAAATGATGCTTGGCATGGCCTGGAGTATCTAAAAATTCAAGCATGCAACTGGAACCGATTTCTAGCGTATCTCCATCGCCTTTAACAATTATTCGGTCCGCATCAACAGGGACAATCGGTTCGAATAGTTCCGAAAAACTATCACCATAAACAGCCCTAGCTCCTGCTGCAAGTCTTTTAGGATCAATTAAATGCCTTTCTCCACGCGGGTGCACAATAACAGAAGCATTTGGACAATCTCTGATTAATAAGCCTGCTCCCCCAGCATGGTCTAAATGAATATGTGTCACAATAATATATTTTACTTGATCTAGTTGAAAGCCTAACTTTTCTAGACCATTCTTGACATGCCTTACAGATGGACTTGGGCCAGTTTCGACAATTGTTAGCTGTTCCTCATCAATAACATACGTACCAGTACGGTTAGGAACACCTAAATCAAAGCCATCTATTAGGCGAATACGATTATCCAAGTGAATCGGATGCTTCGACTGCATAGCATAACTTCCCCTTTTTACCTTTTTCTCCATAGTAGCATATCTATTTTCCATTAGTGGAGTCATTTATAAATTCAACTTGTCTAAGGAAATCAATTATCCCCTCTGTCAAACCTGGTGCCAGTGGTAAATCTGGATTGGTATATGTTTGAATGTTTTGATCACGATCAGCAGGAGCCTCCTTTAATACATGATTCATCCTCCCCACGATAAATTTGGTTGCATCTAAATTTGCCTCAGCTAGCGCATCAGCTTCACTAACAGAAACCTGTATGTCATGCTCACCGTGGACAATTAATATTGGAATAGTTAATGTTTTAATGATTTGCGTTGGTTCATATTGTATCCACGATGACAAAAACGGTTGAATACTTGGCCTCAATATAGCTTGTAATTCATCACGAACCTGATTAACAGTCTCACCTTTTCTTAATTTAGATAGTATACGTTGTACCTCTTCAAGAGCGGCATCCGTAAGCTGTTCACTTAACTGATCATACATAACCTTATCAATGGTGCGTCCCGCTCCCGCAATCGATACAAACACATCAATGTTTTGTTCAGCAGCGACAATCATCCCTATCAGTGAGCCCTGACTATGACCAATGATTCCTATTTTAGAAAATCGTTTATCTGATTGTAGCTTGTCTATCCATAGAGATGCATCATGAACAAATTCCTCAAAGCGCAACTTCGATTCATTTATTACAGCTTGCTGATTTTTACCAACACCCCGTTTATCATACCGAATACTTGCTATCCCTTTCTTTGCAAGGTTTTCTGCTAAGCGTTTTAAACTATCATTTTTTCCTGAAAAGCCGATAGAATTTCCATTACGATCTGTTGGTCCCGATCCTGGAATAATTATCATTATAGGAAAAGGTCCGTCACCTTCAGGACTTTCTAATTCAGCAAATAACGTTCCTGTATCCGTTTTTACCTCTAGAAAATTCCCTTCTTCTTGTTTTACTACCTTTTTATCATTTTTGGTTAATTGAAAGGGAAAGGATTGACCATTTTGCGTAAACGTACCGGATATAGCATCTCCCTTAATTTCCCCTGCAAAAGAAATGAGCTGATTTTGCATGTTCATTGTAAAAACGATATGCTGTCCTTCCGTTAATTCTATAGTGGATAAAGGATAATTCACTAATCCTTGAACAGGAATACTTATCGTACCAGTTAAATCTTTTACCCCTTTAATATCCAATTCAATAGCTAGTGATTGGTTTGGAATCTCAATTTTTCCTTGCCAAAATCCTGTCATCGTATGATTCTCCTTCTGCTTTTCTTTATTCTCTGATGAAGAGCTACATCCAGCAATCAATGCTAAGAATACGAATAAAAAAATACCATATTTCCTCAATACCCCCACCCTTTAACTTTTTAAATTATACGAATTATCAATCAAAAAGTTTCACAAGTACGATAGAAAAACTAAACTTATCCATACGACTTACGAAGCATTTCTTATCCTACGGCAAAAGTACGAGTTGAAGATCCCGTAGGAATGGTCATTGCTCTCCGAGAAAGCTGAAGTTGTGTCCGAGAAAAGCGTAGTATTTTGCTGGATCGAAGCTAAAACCTGTTTAGAAGTACACAAATAATCCGAACGAAATCAGTTCGGATTATGAGTAAATACATTTTTAGTTATTCTTTGCTAAAAATACGAGTTGATCATCTTTATCCATTGTAGGCATTTTACGTAATGTAACAAATTCAATCGTACCATTTTTCTTACGAATACATAACGGAATACCATCCACTGGAACATGTTCTTTCTTTTCCATTTTCTCAACAACTTTCATTGTTTGAATGGAATAGTTTGTGTTAATCTTTCTATTCAATTCTTTGAATACATGTTCTTTACCAAACAACAAATGTGCCTTTACTGAAGTAGGGATCTGTGATTCATCCCTATTCCCAGACCTTTCAGAAGGTATAGTGAACGTATTATTATAGCCAAATTCAGGTATATAGGATTGGGCTACGAGTGCGTTGTACGTCGCATCCTCTGTCATAGCTAATATCTTTTCGTACGGTGTTATATCCATTTCAAATTGGCTATGTTCATCAAGGATTTCCCCACGATATGTTGCAATCCCTTTTTGCTCTATTTGAAATAGTCTTCCGCTAGAAGAATCACTAATTAAGACTGGGTTTCCTAGTTCTTTCACCGCTTCTGCAAAAGCAATGGAAAAACTACTAGCACCTACAATTAATATCCCCGGCGGCTCTGAACTTGCTAATTTTAGTTTCTTTGCCAATGGCCCTAACGTAAATCCATGTGCACAAACCGTTATAAATACTAAAGCAAATGTAAGAGCTGTCAAGATAGAAGCCCCCCCATAACCATCGTTAAGTAATGTAGAAGCAAAATATCCCGATACGGTCAGCGCCACAATCCCTCTAGGAGCAATCCAGCCGATGAGTGTTTTCTCAGCTACTGTTAGTTCCGTACCGATTGTAGATATCCAAATAGATAATGGCCGAACAATAAATAGCATGACTAAAACAAATCCGAGAATTGGTAAAGTAAATACTTCTCCAATCGTCTCTCTAGTGAGCGAAGCAGTTAATAGAATGAAAATGGTTGACGTTAATAAAACAGATATATTTTCAATAAAGTGACTTATATTCCCAAGTGAAGAGACATATTTTTTGGTTCTTGCCAAGGTTAAACCCATTACGGTGACTGCTAACATTCCAGTCTCATGCATAATAACTTCACTTAACGCGAAGCAAATAAATACTAGGGACAGTGTAATTGGAGATTTTAAATACTCTGGGAACATCCCTTTGCTGGCCATAAAGCTTAATAAGAAACCAAATAGATAACCGATGATGATAGCTAAGAAGGAGGCAAGGAAAAAGGAGCCCAAAGCACTTGCATGTAACGTATCATCTGTAATTACTTTAATAACCTCATAAGCGAATAAGGCTAATAATGGTCCAGCAGGATCAACTATAATTCCTTCCCATTTTAAAACAGCTGCCGTTCTTGGTTTTAATTTTGATTGTCGTAGTAAGGGGATAATTACTGTCGGCCCTGTTACTACAAATAGCCCCCCTATAATAAATGCTATTTCTAAACTAAGCCCGGCAATAAAATGTGCCGCTAAGGACCCTCCAACCCAGGCAAGAAATGCGCCAAAGGTTACAACTCGAAAAACAGATTTTGAAATCCCTTTGACCTCACGGATATCCAGTGTAGTACTACCTTCAAATAAAATTACTGCAACAGCAAGAGAAATGATAGGACTGTATAAATCTCCTAACGCCTGCTCTGGATTAATAAATCCAAATATTGGTCCGATTAACAGTCCAGCTATTGACATGATGACAATAGATGGCCATTGAATTCTCCATGCAAACCATTGTGAAAATATACCTAAAGCAATAACAACAACGATACTAATCAAGCCTAATTCTTGCATTCGTTAACCTCTTTTCAATTGCTACGTATAATCGCGTAACAGTAGATGCTTTCCTTTGATTTTGTCCTAATTGAATTGCTTTAACTACCCTTGATGCTAAATACGATCAACCGACAAACAAGAACGTAACCCTGCCGACAACCTAGAGCGCAATGGTATTTATCTTGTAATTCTGTCTACTAATAGTAACTATACAAGTGCGTTCATTTTCATTCATATCCATGTACTATATGACCAACTTAAAAAGTTCACATAAATAAAGAAACTAACCATGGAGCGGCATACAAGGTCATAAATTGCACACCATAATTAACCCCTTTTCGATGAAGGAATCCAGCAACTAAAGCAACTAATAGCACTCCAGCTATGTTCACAATCCCGGCATCCATAAAAGCTAGCATAATTACTAAACCAAAAAATAAACCGAGCATTGCCTCATGTGGAATAAATCGAAAAACAAACGCACAAATTTGCTGCGCATACTTAATAGTAATATAAAACGTTATACTAATCGCAACAACTGATCCAATCACTGTTGCTAGAATGAAATCGGGCATTGTTAACATATGATGCATATTATGCTCCTCTGTAAAAACAGGCGGTGCATTAAATAAAGCACCTCCAGGACCAATTGCCGTTGGTGATAAAGGAAGACCAATTGCAATTAAAGGAATAAGCGTTCCTGAAATATACGCAGCATTTGTTAGTCCATCCATACTAGATATAGCCCGTGTAGCTTTTTTTACCGGATCTTTTATCCGACTAGTTAACGTTTCACCTAAAAAAATTGTCATTCCCACAGGACTCATAAAAAATGTCAATACACCTAAAAAGGAGGAAAGCGATGTAGTCCCAATCTCTTTTCTATCAAGAATTTTAAATGGATTCGGAAATCCTTTTGTTTTTCTAGTTTTTCTCATTGCAATTTCTTTTTTCCCATAACGTGGCATCTTTCGCCGCGATTTTGGGTTTAACAATTCTGCTAGTTTTAAGATGACTGGTCCAATTGTAATTCCTAAAAAGAAAGATGTGAATACTGTTTTATCTTCAGGAACGATCCCGACTTCCCAATAAAAAATTCGTAGGCCTTGAATAATAAAAGCAAAAGGGAGAATGGATAATAGTGCAATCCAGCGATTTTTCGTCATCAACGCTAAAAAAATAGCTCCCCCCAAAAAGATTTGACTCGCATATTCTGTTATGTAATCCGATAAAGGAGCGATTAGATTAGCCAGCAAAAGACTCATTGGAACTGCAATCATCGTTCCGATAACCGAACCCGATGCCATTTTTCGTATACTAAGCTCTGGTATACCATGCTTTTTTAATACCATTGCGTGCTCTACCATAGGAGCAGACATAACTCCTCCAGGTATACCAGCTATTGCAACAGGGATAGAATCCGTCAGTTTTTTAGCTACAATTGCCGAAATAAAAAAGGCTAAAATGACAATTGGTTCAAAGCCAGATAACACTAATACAAGTGTGACTGGAGCAAGAACAGCTGTCTCGTCTGTACCTGGGGCAATTCCTATAATCGTGTATAACATAGCACCGATAGCAGATGCAGCTATTAATTCAACGATTAATACCATATCCATTGTTTAATCCTCCTCTTCGTCCATATACCGAAAACGACGCTTTGGTTTAATTACAACGCTAGTAATAATAAATCCTACAACAGCGCCGACCAAACCAAAAATAAGTGGCTTTGGAGGTTCATTTGGGGCTATAAGATAACCTCCCAGTGTACTTATCGTACAAATAACAATAGATAGGAGTAAATCTTTAATATTAACTAAGTCTTCCCACACCTCAATATTTTCCCCTTGTTGGTGTCTATCATCCATTTTCGTCATAAAAACCACCTTTTTATTTTTAGAAGCAAGAACAAAAGCGCAAGCACTCGATTAGAAATGTAGCGACTAGCAACGGAGATAATTTGAATTACGGTGAGCTTGCGAACCCATGATGACTTAGCTTAGAGCGATTTGTGAATTCACTTCGTTTCTGGACACTAGAGCTGGACGCGGCTCAACACGCCCATATTTATTCACTTGGGTAAATTTTATAATTTCCTAAACTAGTACAAAAAGGGCTGATAGCTACGATTCAGCCTTCTTGAAAGCTAATCATGAAGATGAATTATGCTTTTCCCCACTTTATAGCTTTTTTATATTTTTTAATTATACATCTTACAGGCTTTTAAATGAAGCAAGAAAACATAAGCATTTCTCTTGTTAAGACGATTTATGCTTTATACCATAACAAAATAATCTACACAGTGAAAATATCTACGACTGCTTCCTATACTCAACAAACATATATCGTTTTTATATGAGCAGCAGAAGAGCATTATGACACAACTGTATAATGTATAATACGTTAGTGGAAACATTACAAAGATGTAAAACCCGAACTTTATCTAAACCAGATAAAGTTCGGGTTATTGTTCTGGAGATAGGTAGTTCATTTCATGACTCAATTAAAATGTCTCTTTCGGCAGGGTACGACCTCAGTCTCTCTTCTGGGGTCTTCGGAATCGTTCTGTCCCCGTCTCATTATTAATCCAACAACCGATTATTCTCATCTACTTGCATAATTCGTGCTGGTTTGTTTTCATCTTCTCGACCATAAATACCATCCCCATTACAAACAGAACATCGATATTGCCAACCTTCATCATCCGCCAATAAACCAGTACCATCACATACCCTACATCGATTGTCTTTTCGACTCATGCTATTGCCTCCTTTGTTATCCTTGTTTTACACTACGATCCTTCACCCAATTAATAATGCCACCCTTTAGCATGATATCAATTTGCCGTTCAGATAACGTATGCTTCACCTTAATTTGCTGTTTCTTTCCTTTTACCTCGATATTAAAATGTTTTCCCTCCTTTACTTTTCTCCTTAAATCTGTAGCCTTTAAAACATCCCCCTGCTGCAGTAAATCATAATCTTCTTCATTCACAAAGGTCAGAGGAAGCACACCAAAATTCACAAGGTTTTGCCAATGGATACGAGCAAAATCTTTAACAATAGCTACTCGTAAACCAAGATATCTTGGAGCTAGTGCCGCATGTTCTCGACTTGAACCTTGACCATAATTAAAACCACCGACAATTGCATGCCCACCTTTATCTACCGTTTCCTTACCTCGCTCATAGTAAGTTTCATCGATAATCTCAAAGGTAAACCTACTGATTTCTGGTAAGTTACTACGATAAGGAAGTACACGAGCTCCGCCTGCAAGTATTTCATCCGTTGAGATATTATTTCCCATTTTTAATAAAATAGGTATTTCTATCTCGTCAGGCATTTCATCCATTTTAGGAATCGAAGCAATATTTGGTCCCTTTTGCAAACGTATGCTTTTTGCTTCATCATAAGGCAATGGCTCCTCTAGTAAATGCTCATCAACAGTAGGTTGTTTAGGCAACTTCACAGCAGGATAGTTCATTCCTAATGTTCTTGGATCTGTAATTTTTCCATTTAAAGCCGAAGCAGCGGCTGTTTCTGGACTACATAAAAAGACACTATCCTCTCGCGTTCCAGATCGCCCAGGGAAATTCCTAGGGGTTGTGCGAATACTATTTCTACCAAAAGCCGGAGCTTGCCCCATACCGATACAGCCATTGCATCCTGCTTGGTGTAATCGTGCTCCAGCTTGTAACAAGTTAGCTATATGACCTTCTTTCACTAAGTCTTGAAGCATTTGCCTCGATGTTGGATTAATATCAAAAGAAACTCCCTCAGCAATCTGCTTATCTTTTACTATTTCCGCAGCAACTGCAAAATCTCGAAATCCAGGATTAGCAGACGAGCCTATATATGACTGATATATCGGCGTATCTATCAATTCATGAACAGGCACAACATTTCCGGGACTAGACGGCTTTGCGATAAGAGGTTCTAATGACGTGAAATCAATCTCATCCTCAAGATCATAGCTCGCTCCTTTATCAGCAGTCAATTCTATCCAATCGTCTTCTCTTCCTTGTTCTTTAAGGAAACGTTTAATTTCTTTATCTGATGGAAAGACAGTACCAGTAGCGCCTAGCTCAGCACCCATATTTGCAATAACATGTCGATCCATTGCACTTAATTGATGTAAACCCGGACCATAGTATTCAATAACCTTACCGACTCCCCCCTTCACATCATACCTTCTAAGTAATTCTAATATGATATCTTTGGCACTTACCCAATCAGGCAGCTTTCCCGATAAGCGTATGCCCCAGACCTTTGGCATTTTCACGTAAAATGGTTCTCCAGCAATTGCTAGTGCAACATCAATTCCACCTGCACCCATGGCAAGCATTCCCATACATCCATTCGCACACGTATGACTATCAGAGCCAAGTAATGTTTTACCGGGTTTTGCTAATCTCTGCATATGAACAGGATGACTTACCCCATTACCTGGTCGACTATAAAATAGTCCAAAGCGCTGGGTAGCACTTTGCAAAAATAGATGATCATCTGGATTTTTATTATCTTCTTGAATAAGGTTATGATCTACATATTGCGCAGACGCTTCTGTTCTTGCACGATCCAATTCCATAGCTTCTAATTCCAACATGACCAATGTCCCAGTAGCATCCTGCGTTAAGGTCTGATCCATTTTCAGACCAATTTCTTCACCCGGAACCATGTCACCAGCTACTAAGTGATCTTTAATTAATTTTTGCGTTAAATTTAATGACAACGTACACCCTCCTTTAAGTAGCTTATATCCCATTAACTAGTATATGGAATAATAGCATTTCTATTTGTTTGAATTCCCAATCTTTTTGAATCTTAAAAGCATTTTTATACGTATACTAGAAAAGTACGTATTTTTCCAATTTTAAA
Organism: uncultured Virgibacillus sp.; assembly: GCF_947495635.1. NCBI lineage: Bacteria > Bacillati > Bacillota > Bacilli > Caryophanales > Bacillaceae > Virgibacillus > uncultured Virgibacillus sp. The sequence continues at coordinate 9,624 of NZ_CANMAB010000089.1, forward strand.
AGGAGTGGTCTTATGAATAACCATGAAATTGATTATCAGTTGTATGGAGATGACATGCAGTTTGTTGAGGTTGAATTAGATCCCCAAGAAACCGTTATTGCTGAAGCAGGAAGTTTAATGATGATGGATGAACAAATCAAAATGGAAACCATTTTCGGAGATGGCTCATCTAAAGAGGATGGAGGCTTGATGGGTAAATTATTTGGTGCAGGAAAACGAGTTCTTACCGGAGAAAGTTTGTTTATGACAGCATTTACTAATGAAGGTACAGGAAAGCGCCATGTAGCATTTGCTTCACCATATCCAGGTAAAATTATTCCGATGGATTTAAGTGAAATTGATGGCAAGTTAATTTGCCAAAAAGATGCGTTTCTTGCAGCTGCAAAAGGAGTCTCGGTAGGTATAGAGTTTCAGAAAAAAATTGGGACAGGATTTTTTGGTGGTGAAGGATTTATTATGCAAAAGCTTGAGGGAGATGGAATGGCGTTTATCCATGCGGGTGGTACCATACATAAAAAAGAAATTGGTGTCGGAGAATCACTACGCGTAGATACAGGCTGCCTTGTTGCGATGGATTCAGGTATTGATTATAACATTGAATATGTTGGCGGTGTAAAAACCGCATTATTCGGCGGGGAAGGACTGTTTTTTGCGACATTACGCGGACCTGGAACTGTTTGGGTACAATCACTTCCATTCAGTAGACTGGCTAGTAGAATCTTTGCTGCCGCTCCTGAAAAGGGTGGATCAAAAGGGGAAGGAAGTATTGCCGGAGGTTTATTCGATTTACTAGGTGGCGATCGTAAATAGAAAAGCTATTTATGATGCATAATAACCATGAGATCATAAAAACGAGGTGAAAACATGGGAAAAGATGAGCATCATAAATCAAAGAATAATTTTCTTTCACAAACTCCTAAAAACCAAAAGTCAGATGGTATTGATGTTGAGTTTTCTGAAGAATTAGCAGATCATGAGGATAAAGAAGCTCAACAACGAAGCGATCAAGCTAATAAACGAATAAAAGGAAAATAATTTACTAACATGGATATTATTGTGGTTAAGGATAACTAAGCCTGGTATATCTGGGCTAATTTTATAATTTCTTAGACTACGAAAACAATCTGAACTACGATCCGAATATCACTTCGTATACTCGGATTATAGTTCAGATTTTCTTTAACTTCCTTTCTTTTGTCTCGCCCACTTTTTATTTAACACTAATTTCGTTGCTTCTAACAGGGGGCATTTGTACAATAGAGGTATTAATACAATTCCAATTATAGTCATTCCATAAATAAAGTGAAACTTCCATCCGTGGGGGGGTTCTCCTTGCTGATGGTTAGTACCATACCAAAAGGGTATGACCTAAAGGCCTTTGAACTGATCGAACATTTACTGGCAGGCGACTCACACTTATCCATATTGGTTTCTTTATTGCTTGAAGTGGGGGTATTAGTGCCAGTTATTTGTGGGATAAAACAACAACTATATTAAAAAAGCGAGGAATACAGATGAGTAAGAAAAATGTAGATGACTATCTTACAGAAGGCATGTATGGCACGAGACTACCAAAAGACCATGAACGTAAACAATTTCTAGGAACACTTCGAGAACGAATTGTTCTCGCCTTAACAAAGGGACAAGTTATGTCTGATAAAGGCTTAGCTCAACTAGAGGAAGCGATGAAAGAACATCCTAAGGCAACATTACTTATTAATGGCGATGTTTCTCATCGATTTTTAAAGGAAGAAAAACACTTAGCAAATAAGTACCATATTACGTATTCAACCGTAACCAATGAAGAAGTAGAAACGGATATTGGAGCAGTTTTAACCTATGACTATGCCATTGATAAAGAAGATATTTTTATACAAACTGATCCGATTCAATCAGAAAAACAAGAAGAACAAAATGATAAACAATCCTCCACCCTTTCAAAGATTAAAAAATGGTTTCGATCATAAGGATAATATCCTTTTACTATAGGTGATATCTTAAAAGGGGTAGATGCAATAAGCATATACGAAACTCCAACGAGCTGAATAACTGTGTGAAGTTCCCTCAGTGAGTGGTAGTAACCAAACCATTGCTCGCATCAATTGTTTCAAAGGTCTGGGACGAATGAAAAACCCAAAAGCCGAACGATAAAATAAAGTGAACCTTAAATCCTTGGGGTTTGTTTATCACACACTGATGATTAGTACCACCACAAGGGTATGACCTAACGTCCAATCGGCCCTTTTACTGGCGGTCGATCCCCCACTTACCAATAGTGGTTTCACTTTATTCCTTGTAGTTAGGTTCTTACTGCAGTTATATGTGGGATAAATGTTACTACGAATTGCAGCCAAAATACGTAAACTCCTTGAAAAGAAGAGCATTTTTCTGCGTACGATGTATCGCTGCCTAATCCTTCCTTACCCTGCAGTAAAAGTACAACTAAATCCTTGCTCGCAGATAGCGAAGTATTTTTGCTGGAGCAGCGATAGAACCTGTTTGAAGTAAACAAAACGCTTTTGTCCCTCCTTTTCTTTTGTATGGATTTACATTAAAAAATCATTGTTTTTTCGCTGTTTTCCATTTTTTTACCTACAAAAAGTAAACATTTTATATTATAATGGCATTGTCATTCGTAAAAAATAAAAAATATACCCCATATATTCCCAATAATATGGATTGGGAGTCTCTACGAAGTAACCGTAAATTACTTCACTATGGACGGTGCTTTTACTCTAGCGAAAAACCGTTCAATTTTTGGGCGGTTTTTTCTTATCATTATATTCGTTGGTAGTGTAGTCACCATTCATTTCCCGGGGGGAAAAGGAGAAAAACAGATGGACATCATCAAAGATTTTTTAGCTGCAATTAGTGGTGTGCTTAATGGCCTTCCACAAGGATTACTAGCACTTACATTTGGCTTCGCCTCTGTACCTACCGCCATCGCCTTTATCATTGGAGCATTCGGGAACGCGGTAACAAGTAATGTAGCCGTCATTTCTTATCAAGCAGAAACCATCACCTTAGCTGGTACAATGGGAAAAAACATGCGAGAAAGACTCTCCATGATTTTCTTTGGTGCACTTATCATGCTTGTTATTGGTTTATTCGGTCTACTAGAACAGATTATTGATTGGATTGGTCCAGTCATAACTAATGGTATGATGGCTGGTGTAGGAATAATGCTGGCAAAAGTCGCCTGGGATATGGCGAAGCAAGATCGTATTGTTGGTATTTCATCCTTTGCCAGCGCATTACTTGTATATGTCGCAACGCGAGACCTTGTTTACACCATTACAATCTCCGTTATTCTATCTAGTGTAATCTATTTCTTTATGAAAAAAGATCAAACAGGTGGCAAAAAGGACCTGCCTAAAGAAAAAATTTCCCTACAAAAACTACTGCTAAACCCTATGGTCATTCGTGGTGCCTTAGCTATGGTTTGCTTAAATATTGGAGCTAACATTGCATTCGGGAAAATAAATGGGGAGATTGCTGCTACTGATGTAAATGTTGACACGATCACAATTATTAGCAGCTTAGCAGATATGGGGTCCGCACTTTTTGGTGGAGGACCGGTTGAAGTGGTAATTTCAGCAACTGCAAGTGCACCACACACTGTATGGGCTGGTGTACTGATGATGATCATTATGGCAATTATTTTATTCTTACGATTACTACCGAAAATAGGTAAGTTTGTACCAAGTGCATCTATAGCTGGTTTTTTATTTGTATTAGGTGCCATTGTTACGCTACCTGGTAATGCAGCTGCAGCTCTTGGCACAGATGGATCGGGTTCAACTATCATTGCTGGAGTAACAATGGTAGTAACTGCCATTGCTGATCCATTCCTAGGAATGTTAGCAGGCATTGTCATGCAATTTCTACTAAGTATCTTCGGCATTTAAATATTATAGAATATACGCTTTTTAAACATAATCTACTACCATTGTACGATAACATTTTTAGGAGGAATTGATTTGAACACTTATCCATTAAAGGTAGCAGGAATAACAAGAGATTTACCAATCATTCCGATTAATGACGAAGTGAAAATTGCAAGCTTTGTTGTTCTTGGCGATACGGAATTAATTAGTGCTACTGCACCATTATTAGCTGAAAAATTACCAGAGGTCGATATACTTGTCACTGCAGAAGCCAAGGGAATTCCCTTTATTCATGAGCTTTCAAAGCATCTAGAAATGGATCGCTATATTGTTGTACGTAAAAGCGTGAAGCCCTATATGGAAGATGTTCTGATTCACGAGGTAAATTCCATCACCACACAAAAACAACAATTACTATGTTTAGATAAACACGATGTAGCCAGAATAAAGGGAAAAAGGGTTGCATTAATTGACGATGTTATTAGTACTGGCGAATCGATGAAGGCACTTGAGAGCTTAGTCGCCGATGCAGGAGGTCACGTCACTGCAAAAGCTGCGATTTTAGCAGAAGGGGATGCTGCTAATCGTGATGATATTATCTTCTTAGAAAAACTGCCATTATTTAAATAAGCATTACTCACCCAAATCAGATAAGGTAGCATATTATATTCCAAGAAGTTCTTCATAATGTATCGCGCTCGTATCTAACGTAAGCACTTGCCCTCACGGTTACATCTTTAAACCTAGATGACAAAAGCCGTCTCTTCAGGGTAAAAATTTAATCGGGGGCTAAGTGCGACGTTTTTTATTTACATTGTCGGTATTCCGTTTGCGCAGTTTTCTAATAGGTTTACCCATCAGCAGAATAACTACGGAAAAGGCAAGGCTGCAATAATAAGCATATTCTGTAAACTTAGTATACCGCTAAAATACACCATTATTGCCCGCAACTGCCGATTGCATTATTTTTCACATAATTTTGACAGAGTTATGTGGGTTTAATGTTCCATTTGTAACATCCAGACCTATTCCCATTCCTGCACGGAAAAGCATCGCAAACTAAGATGTTAAGCTAAACTCGGGCTTATCATTTTCTTTTCCAAGCTTTGCGTTGCCATACCTAGAGAAATTAAGATAAATACAATACACAAGCATAACAATCAACAAATAATACCAACTAAAATAATCAGATATAAGAGCAGTTATTGTTGCTGAATACTCTTATACGCTACTAAATGCTTAGGCGTAAATAACCCCAAATTTACTACTACGATACATAGGGCTAATGAATCCCGAAGACGTTACTAATACTTTTCATTACTTCACCTCTTCAATGTTTAAACATAGCAAGTCGTTCACTAAACAATAACATTCCAAAAGCAAGTCCTCCAAAACCAATATTTTTGAATACATACAAGTTACTTCTTGCTCTTATACATCATTTTGATTGTTTTAAACAGCAAATAACGTATCTTATACCATAATTCATTACGCATACTGTCACGTCTGTAATAATGAAAAAGAGCCAGCTAGATATAGTATATTTTTTTCCTCCTTACCTATTTACTATTTTGGTGTGCTGCACAAATGATCACAAAGCGAATAGAAACTACATTAAATGCTTCTATTCGAGAAAAACAGCAAAAATAAGCTTTTATATGTTCTTTCTGCTTTCTTCTTATGATCCAATTTTGTTACACTGACATTATATTTAGAATAACGGAGGGGACCTATGCGCTTAAATAATAAAAAGGTTATTGCATTAGTTGAACACGATTTTGAGGATCTTGAACTATGGTATCCCGTTTTACGTTTGCAGGAAGAAGGGGCAGCGGTTCACTTAATTGGTAAGGAAGCACAAATAACATACCATGGAAAATTTGGTGTTCCAGCTATATCAGATTATGCATTCACTGATATACAGACTTCAGAATACGATGCAATTCTAGTACCAGGTGGCTGGGCACCAGATAAATTAAGAAGATATCCAGAGGTTATTAAAATGGTTCAAGAAATGGATAAAGCACATAAACCTATTGGCCAAATTTGTCATGCCGGTTGGGTACTTATCTCTGCAAATATTTTACAAGGAAAACAAGTGACAAGTACTCCAGGAATAAAAGACGACATGAAAAATGCAGGTGCCAATTGGGTAGATAAAGCAGTAATAGTAGATGGTCACCTAGTATCGAGTCGGCGACCACCTGATTTACCAGCTTATATGAAAACTTTTTCTGATATATTAGCCAACAATTAAAGCCTTTTGCTCGTATAGAATAGAACGTTCAAGTGTACCACGTCCAATAAAGGGACGTGGTACACTTGAGTTGGAGCTTCCGTACTGCCCCTATCCGATAAGTTTTTCCAGAAATATAGGTTCCTTTACAGACCGTAAGCGTTTACATATAATAGAAGTAATCTTTTTCATGAACAGGAGGGAACGAGTTGAAACAAGTAAGTGAAGGTACACTACTTTGGGAGCCAAGTAACGAGAGGAAAAAAAACTCGAAAATTAATCACTATATACATTGGCTCAAACAGCATAAAGGTTTAGACTTTCAGAATTATCACTCCCTCTGGAAATGGTCCGTTAATGAAATCGAAGCATTTTGGTCATCTATTTGGGAGTATTTCGAGATTAAAGCAAAGGATACATATCAAACTGTATTAACGTCTCATCAAATGCCTGGAGCTAAATGGTTTCCAGAAGCTACATTAAATTATACCGAGCATATCTTTAATAAGCGTGCTTTCTCTGAACAGCCTGCAATTATTCATACATCAGAAATCCGTACCACTACGGAAGTAACGTGGCAAAAATTATACCAAGATACAGTAGCTATGCAACACACACTAAAGAACTTAGGAATTAACAAAGGTGATCGTGTTGTCGCCTATGTACCTAATATATATGAATCAGTGGTAGCATTTTTGGCTACAGCTAGCCTTGGCGCTATTTGGTCTAGTGCATCTCCTGATTTTGGTACACAGAGCGTCATTGATCGCTTTCAACAAATCGAACCGAAGGTATTTTTCACTGTGGATGGCTATCGCTATGGGGGAAAGGATTTTGATCGAACAGAAGTAGCTTCTACTATCGAAGCTAGCTTACCAACACTCGAAGCAACGATTGCAATTCCTTACTTAGATAAAGAGGCAACCTTTCAACAGCTTCCGTCTGTGACCTTATGGAAGGAAGCTATTCCATCTCAACATCAGGATCAAAGGCTGTCCTTTGAATATGTATCCTTCAATGATCCTTTATGGGTATTGTTTTCATCTGGTACTACTGGAAAGCCAAAACCAATTGTTCAAAGTCAAGGCGGAATTTTACTAGAGCATTTAAAGGCATTAACCTTCCATGTTGACCTAGGAGAAGATGATCGTTTTTTCTGGTTTACGACTACTGGTTGGATGATGTGGAATTTCCTTATTAGTGGGTTACTAACCGGTAGTACCATCATTTTATACGATGGAAATCCTGGCTATCCAACGAAAGAAAAGCTATGGAAACTAGCTGAAGAAACAAAAATGACTGTTCTGGGTACAAGTGCAAGCTATATTACAGCATGTATGAAGGATACATTCCAACCAAAAGAATTGTTTAACCTTCGTTATCTAAAGAATATTAGCTCCACAGGTTCACCTCTACCACCAGAGGGATTTCAATGGTGCTATGAAAATGTAAAAAAAGATATTTGGATTGCTTCTGCAAGTGGGGGAACGGATGTATGTACAGCATTTATATTAGGTTGCCCGATACTTCCAGTCTATGCCGGAGAATTACAATGCCGTGGTCTAGGTGCTAAAATTGAAAGCTTTAATGAGCAAGGACAGCCTGAAATAGAAAATGTCGGTGAGCTTGTCTTAACTGAACCTTTTCCGTCTATGCCAATCTATTTTTGGAATGATACGAATGGATCGAGACTTCACGATAGCTACTTTGATGTCTTCCCTGGAATATGGTGCCATGGGGATTATCTTAAAATTACGGAAAGAAATACATGTATTATCTATGGAAGGTCAGACGCAACAATCAACCGTGGAGGTATTCGAATTGGTACTAGTGAAATCTATCGTGCAGTAGACCATGTTCAGGAGGTAGCTGATAGTTTAATTGTTGATATACCAAAAATAGATGGAGATTCTTTTGTACCTCTTTTCGTTGTTATGAAAGAGGGATATGAATTAACTACTGAAATAGAGGAATCAATTAAAAAACATATTCGAACTCACTGTTCTCCAAGACATGTACCAACCGGAATTCATCAAGTCTCTGATCTACCTAAAACATTAAATGGGAAAAAACTAGAGATTCCTGTAAAGAAATTATTGATGGGAAAACCAGCAGAGCAGGTTGTTAATAAAGGAGCTTTAAGCAATGCAGATTCACTAGAGAGCTTCGTTGCGTTTGCACAACAATTAAAAGCATAAGTGAATCATACTTCCTCACCTAAAAAAACGGAGCAAAATTCGCTCATTCCTTATCACTAAATGCTCAGATTTACGCTTCCTCTAGTAGCTATTATGGAAT
>NZ_CANMAB010000090.1:0-18038 GCF_947495635.1 uncultured Virgibacillus sp.
TTTCAAAATAACTACTTGGCTTAACGCAGTCATTGCACTGATTTTATACTTTCTTAACTTAGAACAAAAGCGCAAGCACCCGATTAAAAATGTAGCGACTGGAGTTAATAAAAAATCGCTTCGAACAAAATTTCGAAGCGATTCAGTCAAATTTATCCTAGTTGTATGATTAAGACCTTTAAATAATTTCCTTGAGGGAATCTTTTATCTGTTTGGAAATCAGCTGGTAGCTGAAATTCTTCAAGAATCCTATATGATGTGTTCATCTCACTACATGCTTTGTCTATAAACCCTTTGAATTTTTTCATACCCAAACTTGCATTATTTGTAGATGCAACGATAATACCATGTTGGTTCGTTATAGAGATGGTATCCTTTATCAAAGCTGGATAGTCTTTAGCAGTACTAAAGGTTCGCTTTTTGGACCTTGCGAAGCTAGGTGGGTCTAATATAACCATATCAAAGCTAAGTTGCTTTCTTCGAGCATATTTAAAATAGTCAAATACATCCATTACTATAATATCCTGCTGTTCGAAATCAATACCATTTACACTAAATTGCTCGATTGTTTTTCCTTTACTCCTCTTAGCAAGATCTACACTCGTGGTTTTGGCCGCTCCTCCTAATGCTGCGGCTATCGAAAATGCTCCAGTATAAGAAAAAGTGTTTAGCACCTGTTTATTTTTTGCATATTTATCTCGAATAGCGACTCTCACATCACGTTGATCTAAGAATACACCTACCATTGCTCCATCGTTTAGATAAACAGCGTAATGCATTCCATTTTCCTTTACGATGATTGGAAATTCTCCACGGTTGCCTTTGACAAAATCGTCATCATCAATATAGTTACCTTTTCTATCGAACCGTTTCTTTTCATATATCCCATGATAGTCACCAAGTTCGTCTATCACACGTACAATATGCTCTTTAAATGCATAAATCCCTTCACTATACCAGTTAATCAGATAATATCCAGCGTAATAATCAATGGTAACTCCACCAATCCCATCACCCTCACCGTTAAAAACGCGAAACGCATTTGTATCATCTGATTGATAGAAACCTTTTCTTTTATTTATTGCCGAAAGTAGTTTCTTTTTGAAGAACGAAAAGTTAATGTCTTCATTTAATTTATTGGTCAATATCCACCCAATTCCTTTATTTTGTATACCATAGTAACCTTTTGCTAGAAATTGGTGATTTTTATCCAATAAATGGATAATCACCCCTTCCTGATGAAGTACATCTAAATTACGAACAGCATCTTTTACGATAAGTGGATATCCATTTATATATTGCTTACTATATTTTTCCTTTACATACAATTCAATTACATTTGTCATCGTTTCATCCTAACTAACCTTTTTTCTCATTATCGCACGGAGATTATGAAAGGAAAAGAAAATTATTAACCGGGATCTGTATGACCGATATATCGTAGCATTGCATTTGTAATTCTCTCCAACTCACAAGCAATGGAATGTTGATTCAACTCTTGTTAATCAACTAATAACCTTTCAATTCAATAGCTTTCATTAATAAACCACCAATCTATGTATCTAAATCTTTACGAACAAATTCTCTTTTTTTATGAAAACCTAATTTTTCATAAAAATTTCTGGCCACATGATTGTCTACCCAATAATCAAGTTCTATACAGTCTACCTTCAATGTATAAGCTATATTTTCTAATTCTATCATGAGCGCTTTGCCATAACCACTACTCCTAGCTGTTTCTTCAATGCTAATTTGATGCACATAAAGTGATTTATATTCTTTGTTAAATGGGGTATTTGATTTTGTCACAATTTCATAGAAAATAAACCCTTTAGCTGTTTCTGCATCAAATAATACTAGAAAATAATTATTTTCATCCTCCATATATGTTTGAAATAGCTCAATCATCTTCTCGTAATTATACGGCTTAAAGTATTCAGGATATAACTGAACATGCAATTCATGAACACCTCTATTTAGTCTAGCAAGCAATTTATAGTCTCTTGAATGCTCTAGCTTCACCTAATGCTCCTCCTTAATTTCCATTACTAGCCACTATTTCTACTTTAATACGGTCAGGATCCTCAAAGAAAACCGCATAATGATCGACACCTCCAGCATAGGGATGCTTATCTAAATAGAGAATAGCAACTCCTCTCGCTATTAATTCCTCTGTAATTTCATCAATATGCTCTTTCGATTCTCCATGAAATGCTAAATGATTAAGACCGATCCTACGCCGATGATATCCATCTTCTAAAAATCTATTATCTGTTTGAACAAAAACAATGTATGTATGCGCTAATATCCAGCTTTGACCCCTATCCCATTTCTGATAAACACTGTATCCTAACTCTTCTAACAACCATCCCCAGAATTGAACACTTTCCTTTAAATCAGATACATTTAATTCAATATGATGCAGCAATCCCTTTGACAATAATATCACTCCTAACTGAAACATTAAAACCATCTATCTTTTCTATTACGATTTCTACCTCTTCCATACTTCTAATCGATCAAATAAAGTTCAATTCGTGGGGTTTTTTTATCCCCCTCGGATGATTAGTACCACAAGGGTATGACCTAAAGGCCCTTGAACCAATCGGACATTTACTGGCAGTCGCCCCCCTTCTTACCAATTATAGTTTCTCTTTATTGCTTGAAGTCGGGGGCTTACTGCCAGTTATATGCGGATAAATTGCGAAGAGTCCCCTGTTTACCTATAACCAGCTCGATAAAAACTGCATTACTTGAGTTAGGAAAACCAAAGGCTCGTTTATAACGTACAATATATATCAAAAAACTGAATGCTGCGTAGCATCCAGTTAGTTATTCCGCCATCTCCATGAATTAGAAGCTAAAGTCTCAAACCACAAAGTCTAGTTATACAAAGAGGGGAAACGGGAAATGAAAGAAAATCCCGGTGTTGAATTCTACTTTACTTTCCCTGAAATTTTGGCTTTCTCTTTTCCTTAAAAGCAAGTAAAGCTTCGATCCTATCTTGAGTTGGAATAATAGATTCATAAGCATTTGCCTCAATAGCTAATCCGGAATGGAGATCGATATTACTTCCTTTATCAATAGCGAACTTCGCCTGATTTACAGCTAATGGAGCATTAGCAAGAATTTCGTCTGCTAAAGAACTGGCTTGATCCATTAATTCTCCGTGTTCTACAACTGAATTTATTATTCCCCACCTTTCAGCAACTTTAGCTTCAATTCTCCGAGCAGTCAAAATCAATTCTTTGGCTTTAGCCGGACCTACTAGTCTAGCTAACCGCTGTGTACCTCCTGCTCCTGGAATAATCCCCCAACTAACCTCGGTTAGACCTAGCATTGCATCATTTACTGCTATTCGAAGATCACATGCTAAAGCTAGTTCAAATCCACCTCCAAAAGCGTGTCCGTTTATTGCAGCAATGGTCGTCTGTGGCAGTTCATCAATTTGTAAAAATACTCTACGAATCTTATTTACATTCCTTCTAACTTCAGCTTCAGATAACCCTCGTCTTTCCTTAAGGTCTGCACCAGCACTGAATGCTTTTTCACCTGAACCTGTAAATATAACTACATGTATGTCTTGTTTACGTTGTAGGTTACGTACCGTTTTATCCAACTGCTGTAACATATCATAATCAAAGCAATTTAATACTTCTGGTCGATTCAGTATAATGATTGCTAATGAACCTTTCTCTTCCACAACTACTTTATCCATCTTCCTCCTCCTATAACGAAAGCTAATTTATAGGTTATTTTGCAGTAGCAAAGATACTGGTACTATGTCCTGCATGTAATTTGGCTTTGGGATCCGCTATTTTCTTAGCATGATTCACAGCTATTGGTGCTTCACCAAAGCCTGTTGCAATTAATTTGGCTTTTCCCTCGTACGTACAAACATCGCCTGCTGCAAAAATGCCTGCTATGTTTGTTTCCATTCTAGAATTAACAAGAATAGCATTTTTTTGAAGTTCTAATCCCCATGTTTTAACAGGTCCTAAAGAAGTGACAAAACCGAAGCTTACAATCACATCATCTACATCATATACGAATGATTCATCACCCTTCACTTCTTGAATTAAGACTTTTTCTATAGCTTTATCCGTACCAATAAGCTGCTTAACCTCATAAGGTGTTTTAACATTGACACTTGATTTTTCTAAAAGTGATACACTATGTTCATGAGCACGAAAAGAAGGTCGTCGATGTATTAATGTTATCTCTTCGGCTATAGATTCCAGTGCTAATGCCCAATCTACAGCAGAATCTCCTCCCCCACAAATTAAAACCCTTCTTTCGTTAAATTGTTCTAGGTTTTTGACTGAATAGTGCAGACACGTTTGCTCATACAGATTTGCATATTCTACTTTCAATTTTCTAGGTTGAAATGCACCAGCTCCAGCCGTAATAATTATAGTCTTAGAATAATGGATATCCTTCGATGTTATCACCTTAAAACTACCATCTTCTAAACGAATGATATGCTCTACTGTTTCACTTAAACGAAATGTTGGTGAAAAAGTGTATGCTTGTTCATATAACCGCCTAACCAATTCATGGGCTTTAACACTAGGAAATCCACCGACATCATAAATATACTTATCAGGATATAAAGCAGACAATTGCCCACCCACCTCTGGCAAACTATCAATCACTTTAACGGATGCATTTCGCATACCTGCATAAAAGGCAGTGAAAAGACCTACTGGCCCTGCTCCAATAATGGTAATATCATACAACGTATCTTCTGACATTACCCTTCCCCCTTTCAATTAATATTGCAGTCACAGTCATTATCATGTAAAGCACAAACCAACAACTAAATATCGTATTACGTTTTAAATACGAATCCAAAATATTTGTTATATAAAGCATACGTAATTCACCATGTACTGTCAATATAAATATGAGAATATTCTTTATAACAGCTCAGGACCTTGGGGATAGACAACGGAATTTTAAAAGCTAATATGATAAAAAAGAACGGCTACTTAAATCGCACCGCTCCTCTCTTGTAATCATATTCGTTTAGAAAAGACGTCACTTAGAATTTCTACCACGCTATACCCATATGGGTTTCTCTTTATTACTTGAAGTGGGGGCTTACTGCCAGTTATATACGAGATAAATTCCGTCCTTAGATTACCTCATGATTTTCCAAATGGTAACTGATGGTTATAAAGGGTTTGTGCCTCTTGTATCATTCGTTGAAAAAGCTCTTTAACCGTCGGGATATCATTAATAATCGACGCGACCTGTCCAGCATTCACATGACCTTCTAAAAACTTTCCTTCTAGTGCTCCCAAAATATGATGGTTTTCATCCGTTAGATCTAGGTATGTTTTTAAATCTGGATTATTCCTTTCTTCCTCTAACAAATGCTTCCCATAAGGGGTCTTTAAGATCCTTCTTATTTTTCCATATGAACGACCAACAATCATCGTCCCATCAGAGTCAGCGGCACAGAGCGCGCGTTTATATAAACTATGTACTTTCGCATCCTTTGTCGCAATTAGTCTTGTTCCTAACTGCACTCCTTGTGCACCCAAGCTCATTGCAGCCAACACTCCCCTTCCATCACCTATACCTCCTGCAGCAATAACTGGAATAGCTACAGAATCGCATATTTTAGGGACTAGTGTAAATGTAGTAAGCTCTTCCGGTGCATTAATCCCAGCAGCTTCAACACCCTCTGCCACAATAAAATCTGCTCCTTCTTCCTCTGCCTTTATAGCTTGCCTTTCGTTCGCTACCACACAGATTACAATAATATTTTCATTCTTTAATTTAGTTATAAAGGGTGCTGGGTTACCAGCAGACAACGAAACAACAGGGATTTGGTATCCTATAATCAATTTTATTAACTCATCTACATTCTTCTGTACTGATAGTGGTACATTTATAGCAAATGGCTTAGAGGTTTGTTTACGGATTTTGATAATCATATCTTCCAGATAGTTAAGCGAAAGAGTACCTGCTCCAATTGTTCCCAACCCTCCTGCCTCAGACACAGCAACAGCCAATGCTGCATGACTTATGTTACCCATGCCTCCTTGAATGAAAGGAAGGGAAATTCCTAGCTTGCGTGTTAAGTCATTCACTTTTATCCACCTCCGTATAGAATGTGTTATACTGAATTATAACATACTTTATAGGGAGGAATATAGATGATCTACCGTTATAAAGATGCTATACCATCTATAGATGAAACCGCTTTTATTGCTGATGGTGCAAAAATTATTGGAAATGTTGAAATTGGAGCAAAGTCTAGTATATGGTTTAACGTTGTGTTACGTGGAGATGAAGGTCCGATTAAGGTTGGAAAACGCTGTAATATTCAAGAAAACACCATGTGCCACTTGTATGAACAATTTCCATTAACACTTGAAGATGAGGTATCAATTGGCCATAATGCAATTGTTCATGGATGCACATTAAGAAGAGGTGTACTAGTGGGAATGGGTGCTACGGTATTAGATGGGGCTGAGGTAGGAGAATATACGATTATTGGAGCAAATAGCCTTGTCCCATCGGGAAAAGTAGTCCCTCCTCGTTCTCTCGTTCTTGGCTCTCCTGGAAAAGTTGTAAGAACATTAACAGATAAGGATATTCATATGATCGAGGAAACGATTGATACGTATGTTCAGAAAGGACAAGAATTTAAACAAATAGATGTCCTTGAAAAAGTTTTTGAATAGATATTTTCATAGGCTGGAATATACGAAACCTCTCGGGAAGCACAGACACTCGATGAATCGATTTCCCTGACGATATGGAATCATTTCTTCCACGGAAGTGGAGTATATTCCAGTTTTGTAAGAGCAATACTATCTTTTGCGACAGCCCTACTCGCTATACGTTAATATCTCCAGAATCAAATACAGACTCAAAAAACCTTGTAGCTGGTTCTTTAAGGATTTGATAATAATCTGTGAAAAGCGAAGCAGCTGAATCACCTAACCAATTGTCTGGTAGTAATTCTTTAGGTAGACTAGGGTCGATAAATAAAAATTTTCTGTATTGGTGTACAAGTAATGTTCGTTGCACAAAACAGTTGCCGTCATTCATCTCGCCTTTTTCAATTTTGCTCTTATCAATAATATATTTTTGACTATATGCTTGAATAAATTGTGAATAACGTTCATTCACTGCTTCCAAATCCCAGCACTGCTCTACTAAATCTTTATTTTCCTTTGTACCCTCATATGTACCATGAAAAAAGTTAACATAAGCGTCAATATCATATTTTTTTATTAAATCTTTTACCTGCTGTTCTAATGGATTAGGTGTGATCCAACAGCTATTAGATAAAAGACCAAACCCACTCCATACTAATTCTTGCCGCAATTCATCTCTAAGATGGCGCTTTTCTTCTGGAATCGTATAAAGAAGTAGCCTCCATTGCCCATCCCATGACGGTGCTTCTATTTGATAGATCCGTTGAGCAGCTTCATCCATACGAGCCTTTCCTCTCTCTGTTAAAAAGTAATAGCTCCTATTTCCATTCTTTTGGGACTTTACCCACCCTTGCTTATTCATACGAGAAATAGCCGCACGCACCGATTGTTCATTATGACCGAATTCTTCCAATAACCGAATTAAGCTTCCAATCCAAATAACATTGCCATATTGACTAACATAGTCACCATAAAGCGTGAAAATCATGGAGCGTGTATTAAATAATTTTGCCATTTTGTAATTCCATTCCCTTAATCATTGTATATATTCAAAATCATTGAACAAGTTATCCATTCCTATTCTAGCCGAAATAGCTTAACTTGAAAAGAAAGAATCTGAGATAAAAGTAAATAAGAACCAATAAAAAACGAATGATAATTGTTTTAAATTAATTATCATCCGTTTTTTGATTAGAATAATTAATATAGTACATTACATATGCGAACCTCCTTGAAAAAGAAGAACGCTTTTTCTGCGTGCCATGTATCGCTGCCGAAGCCTTCCTTATCCAGCGGGAACAGCACGAGTCCGAAGATTCACTTGATAACGCACCTTTCTTTACCAAGTTAGCTACGTACGTGCCCGTGCAAAGTGAGTATATTTCAGATTGTGCGATGATACTCCTATATCGATTCATATTTTGTAGCACACTCTATACACTATAATGTGGCAGACATCGACGGACGTTTATCAATAATTCGTCTCGCCTTTCCTTCTGAACGTAAAAGTGTTTTAGGCTTTGTCAAACGAACATCAACAGATACAAGCAGTTCCATTTTCAATGTCTTTTTAACTTTTTGAATGAGCTCCAATGACTTTTGGTCATTAAATGATTGTTCAGATAAAGAATTATAAAACAACTCGCATACTTCCACGTGCAATTCCACATGGTCCATTGCACCTTTCTTCAGCAAGTGAATTTCATAATGTGGCTCCAATTCTTCTGCACTACAAATGTAACGTTCAATTTCAGATGGAAATACATTAACCCCTCTAATAATTAACATATCATCAATTCTGCCCTTCACACGGCTCATTTTAATTGTTGTCCTACCACATGCACATCTTTCTCTACTTAATGATGCAACATCACCCGTCCGATATCGAATAATTGGTATGGCTTCCTTCGTCAAACTCGTGAAGACTAATTCTCCATCCTCCCCATCAGGTACAGGCTCTAGCGTTTCAGGATTAATAGCCTCTACAATGAAATGATCCTCGGCAACATGCAATCCTTCTTTACATTCACACTCCATTGCGATGCCGGGTCCCATAACTTCACTTAAACCATAGATGTCTAACGCATCCAGATCAAACATTTGCTCTATTATATCCCTCATTTTCTCTGACCAAGGCTCTGCACCAAGGATTGCCAATTTCAACGACGTGTTTGCTGGATTAATTCCTTGATTTATCATTGTCTCACCAATGTTTAATAGATAAGAAGGCGTCGAGCAAATAATACGTGGCTTAAAATCTTGGATCATAGCTATTTGCTTATTTGTATTCCCTCCGGAAATTGGAACAGTTGCACATCCTAGATATTCAGATCCATGGTGAATACCTAATCCACCTGTAAAAAGACCGTAGCCAAAAGCATTATGTAGAATATCACCCTTCCGGCCACCAGCCATATAAATAGCACGAGCCACCATATGTCCCCAGTGGCTAATATCATTTTTTGTATATGCAACGACAGTTGGTTTACCACTAGTACCAGATGATGCATGGATTCTAACGACCTCATTAACTGGAGTCGCTAACAACTGGAACGGATAATTCTCGCGTAAATGGTGTTTTTTCGTAAAAGGAAGTTCTTGGAACTGCTGCCATGAACAAAAGTCATCGGGAGTAATAGGAATGCGTTGCAGAGCTTCTCTGTAAAAAGGTACATTTTCATAAGCATGTTTAATGGATTTCTTTAGTCGAGACCATTGTAAATCCTTCATTTGCAGATGACTCCACTGTTCTTCTTTTGAAAAAGTAGACATAATATTCCCCTTTCACATGATATTTTTTAAACGAATTCACCAAAATTGTTACATATAAAGTATCTTTTATTGAAAGCGCTGTCAATATTTGTGATGCTGTAGTAAAAGCAACAATTCATTCATAAGCCTAATTACATAGGTGTTTATTGTATTAACAAAAATTTAAAAATATTTCGCTATTGATATTTATATAACGTTTTATTATAATTGCGTTAATTAATAGTAATAAGGAGTTGAGAAAATGTATATTTATGGAGGCGCATCTGCTGCTGATCATGAAAAGGATACAGAAAAGCATACTGTTTTCATGAAACGAATAGAGGCAGGAGAAAAAATTGAGGCAGATGACTGGATGCCAGATGAATACAGAAATGCATTAATCAAACTCATATCCATGCACGGAATTAGCGAAATCATGGGAGCTCTACCTGAAAAAGAATGGGTACCCAAAGCACCCAGCTTGAAAAGAAAACTAGGCATTATGGCTAAGGTTCAAGATGAAATGGGTCATGGCCAATTATTACTTCGTGTAGCTGAGGATTTAATTAAACCCTATGGTAAAAACAGGGAGAATATCATGCAAGACTTATTAAACGGCAAGCTTAAGTTTCATAATGTTTTCCATATGCCCACAAAAACATGGGCAGATGCAGGCATAGTCGGTTGGTTAGTAGATGGAGCAGCTATCATTTCACAAACAAATATGTTAGACGCCTCATATGGACCTTACCAACGAGCACTTCAACGAATTTGTCAGGAAGAAGTATTCCATGCACAGCATGGAGAATCTATTATTATGGCTCTTGCAGAAGGATCTAACAAGCAAAGAGATATGTTACAGGAAGCTCTTGATCGTTGGTGGTCATCATTACTCATGTTTTTTGGGCCAGCTTCAGCAACAACAACTGGTTCTTCTAAGCAGGAAATAACTACGAAATATCGAATTAGGAAAAGTTCTAATGAGGAACTAAGGCAAGCTTTCTTGGATAAGTACTTACCTCGAATTTTCTCTTTGGGATTAACGGTACCAGATGAAACTATTCATTATGATGAAGCCAATAAACGTTGGGAATACAAACAACCAGATTGGAATGAATTCAAAAAAATCATTAGTAATAATGGGCCTTGTTCAAAGCAACGATTACGATTAAGAGACATAGCCTACGAAAATAATCGATGGGTTCGACAAGCTTTAGCTCCTCAAGCTGTCGTCTCCTAATTAAGAAAGGAGGATCATGCAGATATGACTAGTCACGATGGATCGAATTTTTACCAGGAGTATGAAGTTTTTAGCAAAAAAAATGCAAAATCACCTATTCAGCATCAATTTAGTTTACTAGCACCTAACGATGAAATGGCATTAAATATGGCACAGGAAAATTTTATGCGCAGAGAAAATGTTATTGATGTATGGGTTGTACCACGCAGCCAAATTCGTTCTATGACCAGTGAGGAGCGGCAACTATGGACGAAACGATTAGATAACAAGGAATATCGTACAACAAAAGGCTATGGATACCTACGGAAAAAATGGCGTGAAAAAGAGCAAGGAATGCTAGATGAGAAAGAAATTATGTCGTGGAAAGAGGTGAAAAAATTGTGAAACGGATAGATACAGCAAAAGAAGCGAAACAAAATCCTTCCTACTTTGAGGCACTTGTTGAATTACTATTTCAGCTTGCCGACGACGATTTTATCATTTCCTTCCGAGGATCTGAATGGCTAGGCTTAGCTCCTCACATAGAAGAAGATGTAGCTCTTTCGTCCATTACCCAAAATACAATGGGGCACGCTTCTCTATATTACCACTTGCTAGAAGACTTAGATATAGGTAACGCAGATAAGTTAGCACATGAACGGCAAGCGGTGGAAAGAAGAAATGCCAGCTATTTTGAGAGAAAAAACGGTGAAGGTTCATACTTGCAAGAACCTTATTACGACTGGGCGCTAACAGTAGTAAGACAATTTCTTTTTGAAACAATGAAGAAAGTTAAATTGGAGACCATTATAAATAGTTCCTATCAACCACTAGCAGATATTGCTAATAAAGTTTTAATGGAGCAGCCATATCATTTAGCACATTGGCGCATGTGGTTAAAGCAGTTGCTTGGATCGACAGAGGAAGCACAAAATAAGGTTCAGTTTCAATTGGAAGCTGCCTGGCCAGCTTGTGCGGATATTATAGGCTTAGGTCCAAAAGCATTTGAACTTGAGAAGCATCATTTAATTGCAGGTGAGGATTACCTTCGAAAGCAGTGGCTAAAAGAGCTGGAACAGTCTTTATCCTTACCATCTTCGCTTTTTGTTGATAATCATCCTGCGAGGGGAAGATATGGAGAACATACAGCAGATTTAGATCAAGCATTAAGCACGCTAAGTGAAGTATATAATAGTGACCAAAAGGCTGTATGGTAAGCATTTGCTTAAGGAGGTGACCAACTTGAGTATGGAGCTAAAACAAAAGGAAATCTATGAAACGCTTAAGAAGGTTGATGATCCTGAATTAACCGCAGTTAGCGTGGTTGACCTAGGAATGGTTCATAAAGTTTCTATCGATGGAGGTACAGTATCAATTACGATGGTCCCTACATTTGCAGGCTGTCCTGCTTTAGATTTCATCCAAAAAAATGTGCAGACTGCAGTCCAAAAGCTTCATTGGGTTATGGATTGTCAGGTTACTTTCTCCTTTCAATTAACATGGTCGACCACCTCCATTACGAATCATGGCAAGCAACAGTTAAAAAAGCACGGGATAGCTCCTCCACCTGAAAATTATATTCCAGGGGATGAGTGGACAGTGGACTGTCCATACTGTGGTTCTGCATTCACATCAATGGAGAATGTATTTGGACCTACTGCGTGTCGTAGTATTTTATATTGCGCAGCTTGTAAAAATCCATTTGAAGCAATGAAACCTGTATTAGATCATCATACCATCACTTAATTTAGAAAGGGGTATATATATGGTGAAACTTATTGCGTTATACAAACAACCGGAGGACAAGGAAGCATTTGATGAGCATTATTTCAATACACATACACCAATAACAAAAAAGATTCCTGGATTAAGAGAAATGAAGGTTACTAGAATTGTAGGTTCACCAATGGGGAAATCTGATTATTATTTACTATGCGAGATGTATTATGACAACCATGATGCATTGAAACAAGCAATGAAAACAGCAGAGGGAAAGGCATCAGGAAAAGATGTTATGAATTTTGCAGGTGACATCGTATCACTAATGATTGGTGAGGAAATTGATGACGAGTGAGTATATAAACACGTATACCATAGATAAGGTCGGTGTCATCCAGCTATTTCGCCCCAATGTAGCGAATGCTTTAAACAGGTTAATGGTTAAGGAAATTGTTGAACAGTTGGAGCACTTTGACCATAATTCTTCGGTTCGAGTTATTCTTTTGAAAGGAAATGAAAAAGCGTTTGCAGCAGGTGCAGATATTGGTGAAATGCTGGATGATTCTCCACTATCACTTGAAATGTCTAACCCATTTGCTGACTGGGATCGTATCAGATTAATTAAGAAACCAATCATTGCAGCTGTTGAAGGTCTTGCCTTAGGTGGAGGGTTTGAATTAGCACTACATTGTGATTTAGTAGTTGCTGGAGAAAACGCTACATTTGGTTTTCCAGAAGTGTCATTGGGCGTCATGCCAGGAGCAGGTGGAACCCAACTTTTAACAAAAGCAGTGGGCACAGCAAAAGCATTGGAATGGATATGGCTTGGAAAAATGATCCGTGCACAAGAAGTACTCGATCACGGTGTCATTAATCAAGTAGTAGCTAACGAAATTGTTGAAGAGGAAGCAATGCGACTGGCAGAGCAACTTTCTAATCAAGCACCTTTGGCCATTCGGTTAATAAAAGAGGCAGTATATGAAGCTATGGATACATCTTTAATGGAAGGGTTGAAGTTAGAAAGAAAGAACTTTTATCTTACTTTCTCTTCACAGGATCAAACAGAGGGCATGAAGGCATTTATGGAAAAACGAAATCCTTCTTTCAAAGGAGAATGAATATGAATGAAAATTTTCAAGCCATTAACTACAGCCAATCAAACGGCATAGCTACTATTCTACTGAATCGACCTTCTGCCTATAATGCTTTTACAGAAACCATGAATCTAGAGATTATGAAAGCTCTACGATTAGCAGTAAAGGACGATTTAGTTAGGTGTATCGTCATTACAGGTGCAGGAAAAGCCTTTTGTTCAGGAGAAGACTTAGCTGGCATAGATACTAACACAAATCATGCTACTCTATTACGCAAACGCTATCATCCGATGATGGAAGCTATGAGAAAAACTTCTAAACCCATCGTTGCAGCTGTCAATGGAACGGCTGCAGGCGCTGGCATGAGTTTAGCATTGGCAGCTGATTTCCGATTAGTGAAGCCAGATGTTAAATTTGTAAGTGCATTTATCAATATTGGCTTAATACCAGATTCTGGATTCTTATATATCCTACCACGCCTTATTGGATATGCCAAGGCATTAGAAATATCTATACTTGGTAAACCGATAACCGGCAAGGAGGCATATCAGCTTGGATTAGCAACCGAATTAATCGATTCATCTGAATGGGATGAAAAAGTTAGTGCGTTTTCGCAAAAACTTGCGGCTTTACCGACCAAATCCGTTTCATTAATTAAACGCTATATGCTAGATGGCATGAATCTTCCTTTTGATAACATGCTCGAAAAAGAAGCGCAAGCACAGCGAATTGCTGGAATGTCAAAGGATCATCATGAAGGATTGCAGGCATTCAAAGAGAAACGCAAGCCAACATTTGTTGGCAAATAATAAAAGGAGTGATTACAATGGCAAGTACTGTCGTAGCAGATTTAGCAAAAGAGGTTAAACCGATGAAACGAGATTACTACCGAATGATTATAAATGGGGAGCGTGTTGATAGTAGCTCTAAAGAGACATTCACAACATACAACCCGGCTAAGGGTGAAATTTTAGCCACAGTTGCAAGGGCAACGACAGAAGATGCAGAAAGAGCTGTACAAGCAGCAAGGCAATCATTTAATCACGGTAAATGGAGAAAATACCCTGTAGGTAAGCGTGCTCGTGTCCTTAATAAAATTGCTACTATTATGCGGGAGCGCTTCAATGAGCTTGTTGAAATGGAAGTACTTAACAGCGGTAAATCGATAGGAGCTGCACAAGTTCAAATAAATCAATCTATCGAAGACTTTGAATTTTATGCCGGAGCAATTGTCGGTCATCGCGGAACCGTTAATAACATGCCTAATGGATTTCTAAATTATACACACAAAGAACCAATCGGTGTTTGCGCTCAGATTATACCGTGGAACTATCCAATGATGATGGCAGCCTGGAAGATAGCGCCCGCAATTGCTGCAGGATGTTCTGTCATTATAAAGCCTGCTAGTTTAACACCTATTACAGCAATTATATTAAACGAAATTTGCCACGAAGCTGGAGTACCTGAAGGAGTTGTTAATACACTTCCTGGTTCAGGTAAAGTTATCGGCGACTATCTTGTAGAACACAATGACATCAACAAGGTAGCGTTCACCGGATCGACCGATACTGGTAAAGAAATTATGAAAAAGTCTGCAAGCACCTTAAAGCGTTTAACGCTTGAGCTTGGTGGAAAGTCACCAAATATTGTATTCGAAGACGCAGATTTAAATGCAGCAGTACCAGGTTCATTATTTGGTATCTTCTTTAACACTGGACAATCCTGCGAAGCACGCTCTCGACTCTTCGTTCATGAATCTATCTATGATGAATTTATGGAGCAATTTATTGCCAAAACGGAAAGATTACAATCTGGTGATCCCTTTGATAAAGGTACACATCTCGGCTCCATCATTAGTCAAGAACAATTGGAAGTCATTGATGGGTATGTGCAATCCGCAATACAGGACGGTGCGACAATCGCTACTGGTGGCAAGGCATTGAAAATAGAAGGGTTTGAAAACGGATATTGGTATGCGCCGACCATCATTACAGATGTCACTCCTGACATGAAAGTAGTTCGAGAGGAAATATTCGGACCGGTAGTTGTCATAGAAACGTTCACAGATGAAAAAGATGTTGTTAAACGAGCAAATGATACTGAGTATGGGCTTGGATCTGCTATTTGGACTACTAATCAAGGTAGAGCAACACGAGTCTCCCACCAAATTGAAGCAGGTATTGTAATGATAAATAATCCATTTTCAGCATTCCCTGGAACACCATTTGGAGGATATAAGCATTCCGGATTTGGTAGAGAACTTTGTGTCGAAACACTAGATCTCTACTTGGAAGACAAAAGTATACTCTCTTATTATGGACCCAAACCATTAAATCCATTTGGTGTGTAGGAGGATACAGATGACTAACCAGAATATTACAGTCGCTGGTGCAGGAGTTATGGGCCGAGGCATTGCATATGTCTCTGCCCTTGCTGGCTTTCATACTATTTTAGTAGATGTTTCTAAAGATCAATTAGAGTCCGCCATAAAATATGTAAATACCACGGCTCAAAAAGGCATTCAAAAGGGAAAAATCACTGAAAAACAGGCAAAAAACGTATTAGCTAATTTAGAAACAACTAGTAAATTAAAAGAAGCCCTTGTGACAACAGATTTATTTATTGAAGCAGTTCCAGAGAAGCAGCATATTAAGAAAATGCTAATGCAAGATGCTGATGCGTTTGCTCCGAAGCATACTATATTTGCATCTAATACTTCTACTATTAGTCCGACCGAACTAGCATCTTTTACTAATCGACCAGAACAGGTTGCAGTCATGCATTTTTTTAATCCAGCCATACAAATGCCGCTTGTTGAAATAGTTCGTGGCATTCAGACAAACGATCAAACAGTAAAAGTTATTCAAGAGGTAGCAAAAAAATTGGGAAAGGAAAGTGTACAAGTTAATGAGTTTCCAGGTTTTGTTACTAGCAGAATAAGTGCATTAGTAGGAAATGAAGCATTTCATATGCTTCAAGAAGGTGTAGCAACTGCTGAAGATATAGATAAGGCCATTCGTCTAGGGCTAAATTATCCAATGGGTCCTTTAGAGCTATCCGACTTGGTAGGACTAGATGCACGTCTCAATAATTTAAAATATTTACATGAAACATTAGGAGAAAAGTACCGGCCAGCACCATTATTAGAACAGCTTGTAAAAGCAGGTCGATTAGGAAAAAAAACAATGCATGGCATATATAAGTACAATGAGTAGGAGGAAATACAATGCACGAAGTTGTTATCGTTGATGCCGTTAGAACCCCCATCGGTCGTTACAATGGCGCTTTAAAAACGGTGCGTCCAGATGACTTAGGTGCACATGTCCTACGAGCCATTAAGGAACGAAATCCTGCATTACCACTTAATAAAGTAGAAGAAGTCATTATGGGGAATGCAAATGGTGCGGGTGAAGATAATCGCAATGTTGCTCGGATGTCTACCCTCTTGGCCGATTATCCAACAGAAATTGGCGGAACTACGATCAATCGGCTTTGTGGGTCAGGATTAGATGCTGTTACTTATGCTGCAAGAGCCATTGCATTAGGACACGGTGATATTATGATTGCAGGTGGAACAGAGAGTATGACACGAGCTCCCTATGTATTGGGAAAATCAGATAAGGACTTCAAACGTGGTGATCAAATTCTCCAAGATACAACAATTGGTTGGCGATTTACGAATCCTTCCTTAGAAGAAAAATATGGTACCGATTCTATGCCAGAAACAGCAGAAAACGTTGCTAAGCTATATGAAATCTCTCGATCAGAACAGGACGAATTTGCTCTTCAAAGTCAAATGAAAGCTAAATCAGCAATGGACAATGGGATCCTTCAAGCAGAAATAACTCCAGTACCTATTCATGATCGAAAATTAGGGGTATATAACTTAGAAATAGACGAACACCCTAGATCGCATACTTCTAGAGAAAAACTAAAGAAGCTCCCTCCCTTGTTTTCAGATGGTAGCGTAACTGCAGGAAATGCTTCTGGAATTAACGATGGCGCCTCTGCCATCCTGTTAATGAACAGAGAAACAGCGAATAGGCTAGGATTAGAACCAATGGCTACCTATGTTACTTCAGCTGTTGCTGGTGTAGAACCGAGAATCATGGGAATTGGTCCAATTACAGCTACTAAGAAAGCATTGAAAAGAGCAAATATGACTGTCGATGACCTTGATTTAATTGAGTTAAATGAAGCATTTGCTGCGCAATCACTTGCTTGTATACGTTCATTAGAATTAGATCAGGAAAAAGTAAATGTTAATGGGGGAGCCATCGCTTACGGCCACCCATTGGGAGCCAGTGGAGCGAGAATCTTAACCTCTTTAGTACATGAAATGAAAAGAAGACAATGTAAAACCGGTTTGGCTACAATGTGTATTGGTGTCGGTCAAGGAATATCTATCATTGTTAAAAGAGATTAGGATGCAGTGAAACTTCAATCAGTTGTGGACTTTGTTTTCCCCACGGATTGTTAGTACCATTAAGAAAAACGGAGTAAAATTCGCTCAGTCCTTATCACTAAATGCTCAGATTTACGCTTTCTCTAGTAGCTATTATGGAATAATAGCTACTG